>CAYVKM010000016.1:0-13359 GCA_964452045.1 uncultured Calditrichaceae bacterium | reverse complement strand
CATTATGCCCGTCCGGATGTGTTTGAGATCCGGGTAAAGGATCAACCGGAAACGATCAAAGTCCCTCGCCGGAAGAAATAACTTCTATACATCGTATCCCAGAATAGGCGACAGCCACTTTTCGGCGGTCTTGATATCCATTCCCTTACGACGGGCATAATCCATTACCTGATCCTTCCCGATTTTCCCGGTTCCGAAATAGTGGGATTCCGGGTGGGCAAAATAGTAGCCGGAAACAGTTGCAGCCGGATACATGGCAAAGTTTTCGGTTAATCTCATTCCGGTTTTCCGGCTTACGTCCAGTAAATCAAATAGAATCTGTTTCTCGGTATGATCCGGGCAGGCGGGATATCCCGGGGCCGGGCGAATACCCCGGTATTTTTCCTCGATCAGGTCCTGGTTGGACAGTTGCTCGTCCGGGGCATACCCCCAGAATTCCTTTCTAACCCGTTCATGCATTAATTCGGCAAAGGCTTCGGCCAGCCTGTCCGCCAGCGCCTTAGCCATGATGCTTTGATAATCATCGTGATCCTTCTCAAACTTTTCAACCAGTTTTTCCAGGCCAAACCCCGCAGTAACAGCGAAGGTTCCGATATAATCCGGAATCTTTGAATCGGTCGGGGCCACGTAATCTGCCAAAGCCAGGTTGCTTTGCTCATTGGTCTTTTGCATTTGCTGCCGGATGGTATGGATCACCCCAATGGGTCGTGTTCGGGATTCATCGGGATAGATCTCTATGTCGTCGTAACCTATGCTGTTGGCTGGAAAAAATCCGATGATCCCCTGCGCCCGGATGGAATTTTCGGAGATAATCCGGTCCAGTAATTTTTGGGCGTCATCGTAGAGCTTTTTAGCTTCCACTCCCACTTTTGGTTTATCAAAGAGTTTAGGAAATTTGCCCCGGATTTCCCAGGCCCAGAAAAAGGGTGTCCAGTCTATCCGGGTTCGTATTTCTTCAAGTGGATAATCGATGAAAAGTTTTGTCCCCAGAAATGTTGGCTTAACAATTTTTGTTTGTGACCAATCCGTTCGGAAGCGGTTTTCTCTGGCTTGTGAAATTGGTAAGAGCTCTTTCTCCTGATAGCGTTGTTCGTGCTCTACCCTGATTTTCTGGTATTCTTTGGAAATGGTTTTTGTCAGCGAAGCTTTTTGTTCTTCATTCAGGAGTTTACTCACCACACTCACACTTCGTGAAGCATCCAAAACGTGGATAGTAGGATGGCGATAGACAGGTGCAATTTTAACCGCGGTATGTTTTTTTGAAGTAGTAGCACCACCGATGAGCAGCGGTAAGTCAAATCCATTTCTTTCCATTTCCTTCGCCACATGAACCATTTCATCCAGAGAAGGAGTTATCAGACCGCTGAGGCCAATGATATCAACATTTTCCTGCCGGGCTGTCTCCAGGATTTTTTCCGCGGGTGTCATCACCCCCAGATCGATGATCTGATAATTATTGCACCCCAGGACGACCCCGACAATATTTTTTCCGATATCATGTACATCCCCTTTGACTGTGGCCAGAAGAACCTTTCCGGCTGATTTCCGTTCGTTCTCCTTCTTCTCCGCTTCCAGATAGGGGATTAAGTAGGCAACCGCTTTTTTCATGACCCGGGCACTTTTCACCACCTGTGGGAGGAACATTTTTCCGGAGCCAAACAGATCACCAACCACATTCATGCCGTCCATCAGCGGTCCCTCAATCACTTTAAGGGATTCCTTATATTTCTGCCGGGCTTCCTCGGTGTCCTGTTCGATGTGTTCAACAATGCCTTTGATCAGGGAATGCATTAACCGCTTTTCCACCGGTTCCTTACGCCAGGCGTCAACTTCTTTTTTCTCTCTTCCTATTTGTTTTACCGATTCAGCAAATGTGACCAGACGTTCGGTGGCATCGTCGCGACGGTTCAGTAAAACATCTTCTACCAGCTCAAGCAGATCTTTGAGAATTGACTCATAAACCGTTATTTGCCCGGCATTAACAATACCCATATCCATACCAGCTTTAATGGCATGATAGAGGAATGCCGAGTGCATGGCTTCCCGCACCGTGTTATTGCCCCGGAAGGCAAATGAAATATTACTGACCCCACCACTAACCAGGGCATGGGGTAGATTGGTTTTTATGAGACGGGTGGCTTCAATAAAGTCCACCGCATAATTATTATGTTCTGCCATTCCTGTGGCGACCGCGAAAATATTGGGATCGATAATGATATCTTCCGGTGGAAAGTCCAATTCTTCAGTGAGAATCTTATAAGCCCTGCGACTGATCTCAAGTTTACGCCGCACACTATCCGCCTGTCCCGCTTCATCGAATGCCATAACTATGACCGCTGCTCCGTACCGGCGGGCTAGTTTGGCGTGCTGCCGGAAAACTTCTTCTCCTTCTTTCAGGCTGATGGAGTTGATAATGCTTTTGCCCTGGGTGCACTTCAGACCTTCTTCAATTACCGACCATTTGGAAGAATCCAGCATAATAGGAACTTTTGCAATATCTGGTTCGGCAGCGATTAAATTCAGAAAAGTAACCATTACTTTTTCCGAATCCAGCATACCTTCGTCCAGATTGATATCCAGTATTTGGGCACCGTTCTGGACCTGATCCCGGGCGACTTCCAGGGCCGCTTCGTAATTTTCTTCCCGGATAAGCCGGGCAAACTTGGCTGAACCGGTAACATTACACCGTTCGCCTACATTGATAAAATTAGAATCGGGCCGAATGGTGAGTGGCTCTAATCCGCTGAACCGGGAATATTTAGGTACTTCCGGAATTTTCCGGGGCCTTTTATTTTTTAGGATTTCGCTAATCTTTTTAATATGATCCGGGGTGGTACCACAACATCCCCCGGCAATATTCACAAATCCGCTGTCGGCAAACTCTGCCAGTAGCCGGGAGGTGATATCCGGCGTTTCATCATAATTGCCGAATTCATTGGGAAGTCCGGCATTAGGGTAGACACTGACATAAATTGGCGCCAGTTTCGAAAGCTCTTCCAGAAACGGCCGAATCTGGGATGCACCCAGGGCGCAATTTAGGCCAATGCTCAACAAGTTTGCATGGGAAACTGAAATCCAGAATGCTTCCAGGGTTTGTCCGGAGAGGGTCCGTCCGCTGGCATCGACAATGGTGACGGATAGCATAATGGGAATACTGCGTCCAATTTCTTCAAAAACTTCCTCAATGGCAGATAGAACCGCCTTGCAGTTTAGCGTATCGAAGACGGTTTCAACCAGGAGGAAATTGACGCCACCGTCTATAAGCCCTCGAATTTGAGGTTTGTAGGCTTCTTTGATTTCATCAAAACTGACATTGCGGTATCCCGGCCGGTTCACATCCGGGGAGAGGGAGGCAGTTCGGTTGCTGGGTCCGAGTGCCCCAATAACAAATCGAGGTTTTTTGGGATTTTGAGTGGTGTATCTATCAGCTGCCTTTCGGGCGATCCTGGCGGATGCCAGATTCATTTCATAGACCTCATCCTGAATCTGATAATCCATCTGAGAAATGCCATTGGCATTGAAGGTGTTCGTCTCAACTATATCTGCCCCGGCTTCCAGATATTTGAGATGGATTTCTTTAATTATCTGGGGTTGAGTGAGGGAGAGCAGATCGTTATTTCCCTTCACATCTTTCGGATGATCTTTAAATTGGGTGCCCCGGAAATCGGCTTCATTCAGCCGATAGCTTTGAATCATGGTCCCCATCGCACCATCCAGGATCAATACTTTATCCTGCAGGAGTTTGTGGATGGGATGATCGGGATAAAATCTATGGCTCATATATTTTACTTCCGCCTCATTTCTTACGATTTAATTCGAATGCATATTATAGAATAGCAATAACCAGAATACAATGAAATTTTCGGTAAAGTTCGAAGAAAATTTATGATAGTGGTGGAACAAGATACTTTCGGATATTTATCAAAATTATCGTTTCGTGTCATTTGATTGTTCCCGATGAACCGTATCCGGAGAAAATTCGGGAATGCAAACTGACCAGTATTCTGCAGGTTCATCAAATGGGTTGGAATATTTTATCCGGACATTTTTGCTTATCCACAAGCTTTCTCCCTCCTTAAGCACAACAGTTTCTCCGTCTATCTCAATCTGTTTTTTCCCGGAAATCATGATGGTGATTTCATCGAATTCCGGGGTCTGATGAGGTTCTTCCCAGTGCGGGGGTGCGACCATGTGGGCCAGGCTAAATCCCTTGCTCCCGGTGCTTGCTATGCCGAAATGTTCTTCAATTTTTTTATTATCATTGGTTGGAAGTACTGTGGGTGAACTCTGCTTGAAATACTTTTGCATTAAAGGCTACCTTTCTGTAACTTAGTCCTCAAAAAATTAGATACAATATTAATGGTCTCAAAACAATTTTTTGATTTAGCGCTGGCCCTGGACTGGCAATATGACTGGGATTTTATCGGGATGCTGGAGAAACACGCTCAGCGTCTTGGATTAAGCACCTATATCATCTGGCCGGGGAATCTGGACGAGACCGTAGCGAAAATCAAAAATCAGGAATTTTCTTTCCGTTACCTTTTTGACCGGGCCTCGGATTCGACCCCGGAATTTCTAGACTTACAAAAAATGTTATTGGAGCAGGGTGCCCAATTATTTGAAACAGTAGAAAACTTAAAATGGGCTTCAGATAAAGCCACCATGCACCTGGAGTTCATCCATAATGGTATTCATACACCCTATACCATTATTTTACCGTCCTATGAAACCGAGCAGGATTATCTGATTTCCGTAGAGGATCTGGCGATGCTGGGTCGAAATTTTATCATTAAGCCGGCAAACACCACCGGTGGAGGTATCGGTGTTGTTCATGGCGCCGAAACTCTGCAGGAGGTATTGCAGGCAAGACAATTTCTGGATCAGGATAAATATCTTATTCAGGAAATTATCCACCCACTGGAGAAAGATGGGCAGCGTTTTTGGTTTCGGGGATTCTTCAGTTGCGATCTGGTGCAGTGTGCCTGGTGGAACGACAAGACCCATCTGTACAAGGAGCTGACTCGACCAGAGATTAACAGGTATAAATTAAAACCTATATTTGAGGTTATTAAGAAAATAGGTGAAGTATCCAGGTTGAAATTTTTCTCAACCGAGATTGCTTTAACCGAAGCAGGCAAGTGTGTGGTAATAGACTATGTTAATGAATCCTGTGATATGAGGATCCAGTCGAAACATTTTGATGGCGTGCCGGACATCATTATTGATAAAATTACCTGGCATATTGCAAAATTTATTAATGATGAAATAAGATGATCGGGATGATAAATTGGCCGCACAAAAGTCGTTGATCAGTGACCGAAAAAAAGATCTGGTGGATTCTGCGGTCGAGACACTCCTAACCTCGAATTGGATCCTGGACATTAATTTGCCTGAGGAGGCCTACCGAAAAATATTCAGCCAGATATTTAATTTACTGGAACATGACCTCTCGCTGCAAGTCGTGAAGCAGGATGGTTATTACTTGACCAGACATTATATCGACATCTTCAAAGACAGACCGGTATTGAGCCGGAACTTTTATGCTCATCTGCTGATTCTTGGCATTGCTCGTTTGGTTCTGAATCACTCATTAGTCCATGGTGCCTTTAAACCGACTGCTGATTTTCAAAATAAATTTGAGCTGATTCAAAAGATTTTTGATTATACGCTGATCTCTTTGAGCCAATGGTGGGGAAAAATTTATCAGGAAATCCGGGATAAGGATCATCAATTAATTGATGAGTTAAATATCGTCAAAAATGAACTGCAGAAACAGCTGGACATTACCTACCAGATTTTGAAGGAATCCCCGGTGGGTGCTCTGGTTTGCGATGATAATTATAACATTGTGCGATGGAATCCTACGGCCGCCAGGATGTCCGGGTATCAGCCCAATGAGATTCTCAACAAAAGTGTTTTAAAAATATTTACTGACAAATCCAGAAAACAATTGATTCAGAAGTTGAAATCGGACCGAAAAAGGCTAACCAACCTCAGGCTCTATATTCAACCGAAAGACGGGAATCCATTCTTGGCGCTTGTGTCAGTGAGTTTTATAAAAGGAATGCCAGCAGGTAAATCATCTTACGTTATTAATTTCCAAAGTGTGGAAAATCAATCGGAATTATTACGCCACAAGCAACGTTTGGACCAGCTTGAAATGATTTCCCGGCTCACCAGTTCCATTATGCATGATATCCGGAATCCTATAAATTCTATTGGCCTGAATGTTGAATTGTTAGAACAGGCTTTTAAAAATGAGAAAAGAGAATCGGATTCAGGTTTTGCAGATTTATTTGGTAAAATACAAAAAGAGATTGCCCAACTGAGCAAAAACCTAAACCAATATCTTTCCTATACCCAGACCTCCGAAACATATCCTGAACCTTTAAATTTAGCTGAACAATTAAAAACCTTGATTGAGGATATCAGTTTAGAAACAGCCTTTCGTAAAAATCAGATTAATTTATCCAGGGATACCCAGCACTATGTGATTTCGGGAGATTGGCTGCAACTTCGCCGCGCTTTCATGAACATTATCCGAAATTCGATTGAAGCCTATCAGGATAGCGGTGAGATTCAAATTAAGTTATCGCGGCGGAAAAATCATGTCATCGTAGGTATTAAAGATTTCGGTCCGGGAATTTCTGCTGAGGCGCGAAAAAAGATTTTCCAGCCGTTTTTCACCACCAAAAAATCCGGTACCGGCTTGGGTTTGTTTATTACCAAACAAATTGTTAGGGCGCATCAGGGAAGGATATTGCTACGCTCGAATTTGGGTAACGGAACTACTTTTTCTGTAAGCTTTCCTGCCTTGATAATGAATAAGGAATTATAATGTATCGATTACGTGTTTTAATAGTGGACGATGAAGAGGACACGGTTCAGGCGCTAAATATAGGTTTGAAAGATAGCGGTTATCTGATAAAAACCACCACTAAATTTAATGATGCGATCAATATTCTTAGGTCAGAGGAAATGGATGTTGTGGTGACTGACCTTAAGCTTAAAGATGGGAACGGTTTGGAAATCCTGAATTTTGTCCAGGAAAATGGTTTAAGCATATCGGTAATTATTATTACTGCTTATGGCTCGGTTGAATCTGCAGTTGAAGCAATTCGTGGTGGAGCTTATGATTATCTGGTAAAACCGTTTCGGATTTCTGAATTAAAAAAATTATTGAATCGGTTAAATGAAATGATATTGCTTCGACGGGAAAATGAATTACTGAAACAGAGATTAAAAGCAGCGCCGGAAACCCCAAAGTTAATCGGAGTAAACCCAAAATTCAGACAATTATTAGATCTGGTAAAACAGATTGCTCCCTCCAAAAGCACCATCCTCATTGTAGGTGAGACTGGTACGGGAAAAGAAATGATCGCTCAGACCATCCATGGATATAGCAATCGGGCGGGTAAGCCCATGGTGACCATCAATTGTGGCGCCATCCCGGAAACTTTACTGGAGGCTGAACTTTTTGGTCATGAAAAAGGCGCATTTACCGGCGCAGTAAAACAAAAAAAGGGTAAAATTGAAGTGGCGAACGGTGGCAGTATTTTTCTGGATGAAGTCGGCGAGTTAACCCTGGCAATGCAGGTCAAATTGCTCAGAGTTCTGCAAAGCGGTGAGTTTGAACGAATCGGGTCCAATACCACACTCAAAGCAGATGTAAGATTTATGGCTGCGACTAATACAAATCTGGAAGAGTATGTGAGGGCTGGTAAATTTCGTGACGATTTATTTTACCGGTTGAATGTTATCTCCATAAAGGTGCCGCCCCTCCGGGAACGAGTTGAAGATATCCCTTATCTGGTTCAGCATTTTATTGATAAGTATAATCAATTGAATAATAAAAACGTTCAGGGCATTGATCCGGACGTGTTAAAATTGATGATGCAGTACAGCTGGCGTGGTAACATCAGGGAGCTGGAAAATATGATTGAACGGGCTGTGGTACTCTGTCAGGAGAATACTCTGAAATTATATCATTTCCCTATCTTAGCAGCCGGAATTAAAGATGCTCAAAAAACACTTTCCATGGAAGTGGGAATGCCATTGGCTGAGATCGAGAAAACGGCTATTCTGAAAACATTACAATTTTACAATTATGATAAACAGAAAAGTGCCAGATCTCTGCAAATCGGTTTGGCCACACTTTATCGCAAAATAAAAGATTATAAACTTGAGTAAATATTCCTGAATTTTGATTTGTTTATAATGCCCTCCTGGAATTGGATATTGGACATTATCAAAATGATACTTGTTTTATGGTTTTTCCACCCAAACTTCTCAATATGATAATGTTACATGCCCTTATCCTTCACATTTTTTCATTTTGAAAAAAAATCCTCTTTTGCCCTTCATATTTCTCCACTGATAAAAGCTTTAACCATATGATTTTATTATAGATTAAACGACAAGCTGTTTTCTGGCATAGTTGTTGATCTTAAGTAGAAAAATTATAGGGAAGTTTTTGTTTGAATCGGTCTTTGTTCTGCAAAATAATCACTAAGCCGGAAATAAAAATCTGAAAATAAAGGGAATGGGAATTTTTTATGAAGATTGCGGTCACATACAGCACCAAAGAAGGATTGTTAAAAGAATTTAAAAAACGTTACGGAAAAAGGTTTTCCGAGCGGGATATACCTCCTGATTTTTTTGCGGAAGGAGACTCTCCAGAAACCATTAAATCAGTCATCGAGGCCATTCGGAGTGGAGGGCATAATGTGGTGGGGCTTGAGGCAGATGAATCCATAGAATCCCTCTTTGAAAATTTTCAACCCGACCTGGTGTTCAATATTGCCGAAGGTTTATTTGGCGATTTTCGGGAATCCTTTGTCCCGATGATGTGCGAAAAAATGGGAATTCCTTATACTGGTTCGGATCCCCTGACGCTGGGTATTTGTCTGAATAAAGCAAAAGCAAAAGAGATTCTAAGTTATTACCTGATTCCGAATGCCGCCTTTAAGGTTTTTTATCCCAATCAGGAAATTTACATCGAGGGTTTCGATTTTCCGGCTATCGTAAAACCGGTATCAGAAGGAAGCAGTAAAGGCATTTTTGATGATTCGGTGGTGGATAGTGTTTCCCTGGCCAAGAAAAAAATCCGGGAGAAAATGGGTAAGTACCGTCAGGCAATCTTGCTGGAAAAATTTTTAACCGGGGATGAATTTACTGTTGCGGTTTGGGGAAATGGGGATGATGTTGAAGTGCTTCCGATTGTAGCCATCAGATATGTCAATCTGCCGGAAGGCGCCCGTCCTATTTATTCTTATGAAGCGAAATGGGTCTGGGATACACCGGAAAAACCATTGGAAATATTCCAGTGCCCAGCCCAGATTTCAGCGATTCAGAAAGACAGGATTGAAGAAGTGGCGAAGGATGCCTATTCGGTATTAAATATCCGAGACTGGTGCCGGATCGATATTCGGTTCGATGAAAATGATATCCCTCATGTTATCGAATTAAATCCGCTGCCCGGAATCCTGCCTAAACCGGAAGATAATTCCTGTTTTCCAAAAGCGGCCAGAACAGCGGGTTATAGCTATGAAGGAATGATAAATAAAGTGGTGGAAATAGCGGCAAAAAGATATGGATTGTCAAAATGAATTCAAAAAATGATAGTTTAATCATTGCTGTTGCCTATAACGAATCGAAAAGAGCCGATCGGGAAGAGAATATTGATTATATCTCTGAAGCCGCGGTTAAAAAAGAAGCGGAAGATGTTTACCAGGCTTTAACCGAATTAGGCCATCAGCCATTTTATTTGCCGATTGAGGAAATTGAGAGCGGATTCACTAAAATTCGCGAACAGCAGCCGGATCTCATTTTTAATCTTTGCGAAGGCTACAAAGGAAATGCCCACTACGAAATGCATGTCGCCTCAATATGGGAATTGATGGGCATTCCCTACACCGGAAACACACCTATCAGCCTGGGACTCGCTCAAAATAAAGTGCTGGCAAAGAAGCTCTTTGAATCAAAGAAAATTAAAACACCGATGCACCAGGTTTACCGGGAAGCTCCGGTTCAAACGTATCTCACTTATCCTCTTATTGCCAAGCCGGCCAGTGAAGATGCCAGTCTGGGGATTACTCAGGATTCGATCATTTATTCATTTGATGATCTAAACCGAAAGGTCTGTGAGTTATTGGATAAATACCATCAACCAATTTTGGTTGAGAAATTTATTGAAGGCAGGGAATTTAACGTAAGTGTTTTGGGAAACCACCCACCGCAAGTTCTGCCGGTATCGGAAATCAACTTTTCCGAACTGGAAGAATGTTATCACATCACCAGTTATGAAGCAAAATGGTTACCGGAACACCCCCATTACAAAAAGACACCTCCGGTATGTCCGGCAGAGGTTTCAAAGGAATTAAGATATAAATTAATGGATGTTGCCCTGCAGGTTTACCACCAGCTGATGGGCAGAGATTACGGCCGGGTGGACATGCGGGTGGATGCGCACAATCAGATTTATGTGCTGGAGTATAATCCAAATCCCGATATCTCCGCTGATGCAGGGCTTGCCAGGAGTGCCAAAGCGGCGGGTCTGAAATATCGGGATTTAATTGGTAAAATCGTAAAAGATGCACTAAACAGGGTAAAGTATGATGAAAATTAGAAAAATGATTCCACAGGACCGTGGTAAAATATATGAGATCTTACAACAGACCCATATGTTTACCATGGGAGAGATTAGTGTAGCGATGGAGTTGATAGACACCTATTTGTTCAATAAGGAGCAGAGTGATTATCACATCTATATTGCCACGGAAAATAAAGATGATCTGGCCGGATACGTATGTTTCGGTCCCACACCTGCAGCAGAAGGAACATATGACCTTTACTGGATTGCGGTTGCTCCAGCTCTGCAGAATAAGGGATTTGGTAAAATTCTTCTGCAGTATGTGGAATCTGAAATATATCGCAAAGGCGGAAGATTGATTATCATTGAAACATCTTCGCAAACCAAGTATAATCCGACCCAACAGTTCTATTTAAATAATCAATATCATCTGGAAGCAAGGATTAAAGATTTCTATCGGCCCGGAGATGATAAACTCATTTTTACTAAAAACCTCAGTTTAAATTCAAAATACGGAAAAAGAGAAAATGGAAAAGTGGCGAAAAATCTTGCAAGATAGTGTCACCAGTTTACAAGATTTAGGCAAGAAGTTCGATATACCGCTGGATAAGCTGGCGGCTATCGAGAATGAATTTAATATAAAAATTACTCCCTATTATCTCTCACTGATCAAAGAGAAAGGGGATCCGATTTATAAACAAGTTATTCCGGACGAAAGGGAATTACAGGATAACGGTCTGTTCGAAGACCCCTTATCGGAGGATTCGGATTCTCCCGTGCCCAGCATCGTTCACCGGTATCCGGACCGCTGTTTGTTTCTGGTTTCCCATGTTTGCGCTTCCTATTGCCGGTTTTGTACCCGGAAAAGAAAAGTGGGCGACCCGACCAAGATCAGTTTTAAGTTTTTCGATCAGGGAATCGAATATATTGAATCTCATCCGGAAATTCGCGATGTTATTCTCTCCGGTGGTGATCCCCTTCTTTTGGGTGATGATAAGATTGAATATGTTCTGCAAAAGCTGAGGCGTATCCCGCATGTCGAAATTATTCGAATCGGAACCCGTGTTCCATGCTTCCTGCCGCATAGAATTACCTCAAATCTGGTAAAAGTATTAAAGAGATACCATCCCCTATTTATCAATGTCCATTTTAATCATCCGGATGAGCTAACACCTCTGGCGGTAAAATCTCTGGGGCGTCTGGCAAATGCCGGCATACCGCTTGGAAACCAGACTGTTTTGCTGAAAGGCGTTAATGATGATCCTGAAACCATGAAACGACTGATGCAGAAATTGCTTTTGGCCCGGGTGAAACCTTATTATATCTATCAGGCCGATATGGTTTTTGGCACCGAACATTTCCGGACCAAAGTCAGTAAAAGTCTGGAAATTATAAAGGCACTCAGAGGATGGACTTCCGGTTTGGCGGTTCCTCATTTTGTGATCGATGCCCCGGGTGGTGGGGGGAAGATACCGCTGATTCCGGAATATGTCATCAAAATGGATGATGAGGAAGTAGTCTTGAGAAATTACCAGGGAAAAATTTTCCGGTACCGGCAACCTGGATCGAATGGTTCCGTCCACATCGAAAAAGAGAATGAAGCTTTGGTAAATGCCGGAATAGAAGAGAAAGAGGATGAATTTTAACCGTTCTCTTTCCAATTTTTCCTGTTGAACATATGGATGAAATTCGGAAAATAATTGATTATCCTGATTCTGCTCGGTTTGTCAATTTTTTAATTGAAAAAATCCAAACCAGATTACCCAATGAAAATATCCTGTGAATCTGGTATACTCGGGAATCTTTATCCGGGCGACAGGGGAAACAGTTTACAAAACTTTAATTTCATTTGGAAAGTAAGAGGTTAATAGTTCGCCTGGTATGTGACGAATATGATGGTGTTTAACCGGTTAGAAGGAACATGTTCAGAATCCGACGTATTTATGATACTTATTTGCCGATAAATCAATCGGCCTTAAGGCAGGTTCAGGAAATTATGCGGGTTCAGTTTCCCGGCATCCAGGAGAAGGATGTTCGTTTCTTGCCGGATAAATTGAGAAATCCGTTCAAACAACATTTTCGATCCATTTTACTGGTTGCAGATAATCTCAGGGGTCAGGTGAAAGGTTTTGCGTTGCTTCAGTACGATCCCGAACTGAAGTTTTGTTTGCTGGATTATATTTCTGCCGCCAGATTACAAACCGGTCGGGGTATTGGTGGTGCCCTGTATGAGCGGGTTCGACAGGAAGCGATTGCCTTAAAAGCCAAGGGATTATTTCTGGAGAGTTTGCCGGATGACCCGGAACTCTGCCCGGATTCCCAAATGCTGAAACAGAACATCGCCCGTCTTCGCTTTTATGAGCAATACGGCGTGAGACCCATATCTAATGTTGCCTATGCTACACCCCTGAGCGCCCGGGACGACAATCCTCCCTACCTGCTCTTTGATAATCTGGGTCAAAACATTACCTTTACCCAGGCCAGAATGCGTAAAATAATCCGGACCATTCTTGAAGAAAAGTATGGTGATATTTGCCCCCCAGCCTATGTTGAAAAAATTGTTTATTCATATCAGGGCAGCCAGATCCGCCTCAGAACATCACGCTACATTAAGCAAGTTCTATACGAAAAAGTAAAAATGGATATTCCTGGGGATCGCCGGATTATTCTGGTTTTGAACGATAAGCATGAGATTCATCATGTGCGGGAAAGGGGATATGTGGAGTCCCCCATCCGGATCAATTCCATCATGAAGCATCTTGAGTCAA
>CAYVKM010000015.1:7557-56437 GCA_964452045.1 uncultured Calditrichaceae bacterium | reverse complement strand
AAAATTTTACAAAAACCGCGAAGCGGTGATATGATTGTAATAACCCACATCAAATTTTATAGCCAAAACCACGGAGTGGTGACATGTTTCAGGTTTGGTCATAAATTAAAAATGAGGTTGTGGTTATCGGGACGGGAAATAGAATATATCACCTCTGACGGGATTCTTTTGTAATTTGTAATCACGGATTTACTATAAATATCATCCCTAAAGGGATTATTCTGACAATGCTGTCTGACTAAAAATACCGTAGGTGTTTCATATTTATAGAAAAAAGAGATTTACCGCAGGTTTTCAGAACACCAAAGGCATTTTACATTTGATGAAACTCTGTTAAGGATTGTGGTCACCCGTTATGCTACGGAAATGATTACCAGTAAAATTTAGTAAGCAGAGGTACATGATATTACGGGTCCCGCAGTGCTAAAGCAGGATCCGGAATAGGATAGATTAAACGAATTAGGCAAGACATATAATGCATATAAATGGAAAATTAATTAGCACGATGGGTAAAGATAATCTTTATTCCAAATTTTTGGCATTGTATCGTTTTTAGAAAGTTACAACTTATCTAAAATACGTCTTCCTCATGAGTGATTCAAATTCATCTTTGTTTCCGAAAACTTGCATTATTTCTCCGGAAATGGTAATTTTGATTTCAAAATATAGAGAATAGGATGATTGATTTACGCAGTGATACGCTCACCCAACCAACACCGGAAATGCGTGAAGCTATGTTCAACGCCCGGGTGGGTGATGATGTGTTCGGGGAAGATCCTACCATAAACACTCTTCAGGAAAAAATCGTCCAGCTTACCGGAAAAGAAGCGGCCTTGTTTGTGGCCAGCGGGACCATGGGTAACCAGGTATCGATAAATGCCCATACCCAGCCTGGAAATGAAATTATTGTGGAAGGTAATTCTCATATATTTAATTACGAAAGCGGTTCCCCGGCCTTACTATCCGGGGTTCAGGTAATGCCGCTTCCCGGATTCAGAGGCAGCTTTACCGCGGAACAGGTAGAAGAGGTGATTCGGCCAAATAATGTTCATCATCCCAAAACAGCACTCATCTGTATTGAAAATACCCATAACCGGGCCGGCGGGACGATTTTTCCTTACGATGACATTATGCAGATCTCTTCTTTTGCCCGCCAGCACAATTTGAAAATGCATCTGGACGGGGCACGGTTATGGAATGCATCCATCGCTACCGGGACTCCGATTTCCGAATATGCCCGGCATTTTGATTCGGTCTCACTTTGTTTTTCCAAAGGCCTAGGTGCACCGGTTGGCTCTATCATTGCCGGATCGCAGGAATTTATCGATCGGGCACGTTATTACCGTAAAGCGTATAGTGGCGGAATGCGTCAGGCCGGCATCCTGGCCGCTGCGGCCATATATGCAATGGATCATCATTTCGAACGGCTAGCGGAAGACCATCGCCGGGCAAAAAAGCTGGGTGAATTTATCTCAACCCTGCCCGAAGTAGAATTTGACCTGGAAACGGTCCAAACCAATATTATTATTTTTGACATCCGCAAACTGGGAATGGATGGTCAGGAATTTGTAGATCTTTTAGCTATTGAGGGAGTCAAGATGATCACCTTTGCCAGAACCAAAATCCGGGCAGTGACTAATTTGCATATCAGTGATGCAGATATTAAGCAAACCATCGCTGCACTTAAAAAAGTTTTTGAGAAAATAGAAAAACATACAATTTTAGAGTCTAAAAATTAACCGTAAATGAATATTCTGATTATTGGTGCGGGAGAAGTCGGATTTCAGTTAACCCGCCGACTGTCCGCCGAAAAACATAACATAACTATCCTGGAAAAGGATCCGGACAAGGCCCGGCGGGCGGAGGAACAACTGGATGCCCTAGTTATTCAGGGATCCGGCTCCAGTTTCATAGATTTGAAAAAGGCCAGGATTGAAAAGGCCGAAATATTTGCCGCCTTGAGTAACAACGATGAAGTTAATTTTCTGGCCTGCCTGTACGCCAAAAAGCTAGGCATCCCGCACAAAATAGCCCGGGTACGCAACCCGGAATTTACCGAACCGGATTTTATTCTCTCCCGGGAGGAACTGGGTATCGATCATCTGATTCATCCGGAAAAAGAAACAGCCGATGCGGTGATAAGGCTTATCCGGCAAAGCAGTGCCACCGATATCGTGGAATTCAGCGGTGGTAAGATACAATTACTGGGAATCCGCCTGGAGCAAAATTCACCAATCCTGCACAGACAATTGAAGGACATCTGGCAGGAATATGGAAATTTTGCTGCCAGAATAGTAGCGATTACCCGCAAGGAGCGAACACTTATTCCGGGGGGCAACGATGTCCTGACTCCAGGCGATCAGATATTTGTTATCTGTGCCAAGGAACTTATTCCCCAGATCATTAAAATTACCGGGAAAGAGAATGTCTCCATTCAGAATATTATGATTCTGGGCGGCGGGTTAATTGGGCTTTTTGTAGCACGTGAGCTTGAGAATGAAATAAACGTTAAGATTATTGAGAGCCGGGCCGACCGCTCTGAGGAAATCGCCGATTACCTGAAAAAATCCCTGGTGATCCACGGGGACGGAACAGATATGGATTTGCTGGCCCTGGAAGGAATTATTGATATGGATTCCTTTATTGCCTTAACCGGGGATGATGAGACTAATATCATTTCCACCCTGATGGCCCGTCATCTCCAGGTTCCCCGTACCATTGCCCTGGTAAATAAAACCGAATATCTGCCCATTACCCCAACCATTGGGATGGACGCCGTGGTGAGCAAAAAACTGCTCACGGTAAATGCCATACTCCGGTTTATCCAGAAAAGTACGCTGGAGCGGATTGTAACCATACCGGGTGTGGATGCCGAGGTGATTGAAATAGTTCCAAATAAAGGTTCCAAAATCACAAAAAAAGCGTTGAAAGATATCCACTTTCCCCGATCTGCCATCGTGGGAGCCGTTCAGCGCGGAGATAGCGTCATTATTCCAACAGGAGAAACTCAGATTTTACCGGCGGACCGGGTGGTTATCTTTTCTTTACCAATTGCTCTCGCCGAAGTTGAGAAAATGTTTGAATAACCGCCACTTTCTAAATAGATTATTCCATCGTCAATAACAAAATTTCATTCACAAATAAATAATGCAACTGCATCTTATCATACACATTCTCGGCTTCCTGCTCATCTTCCTCTCAGGCGCCATGCTGCTCCCAATCCCGTTTTCAATCTACTATGGCGAGTCGGACTATATCTACTTTCTGATAACCGCCTTCATCACTTTCCTGATCGGATTGATTGCATTTAAGATGACCCGCTTTGACCGGGAAGTGCGGGCCCGCGAAGGATTTGCCATTGTTACCCTGGGATGGACTATGTTTTCTTTGCTCGGTTGTCTGCCTTTTATCCTCTCCGGGTATATCCCCTCTTTCACGGATGCATTTTTTGAAACTATGTCCGGTTTTACCACCACCGGGGCTACCATTTTGGTGGATATCCAGAAATTACCACACGGATTACTTTTCTGGAGAAGCTTTACCCACTGGCTGGGAGGCATGGGAATTATCGTCCTGTCCCTGGCCATTCTCCCTTTTTTGGGCGTCGGAGGAATGCAGCTATTCAAGGCGGAAGTCCCGGGTCCAGTGCCGGACAAACTCACCCCACGGGTCACCGAAACCGCCAAAATTCTCTGGGGCGTATACATTGTAATTTCTCTTACCGAAACCATTTTTCTGATGTTTGGCGGGATGAGCTTATTTGATGCGCTTTGCCATACTTTCGGTACGATGGCAACCGGTGGATTTTCCACCAAAAATGCCAGTATCGGCTATTACCAGAGTCCCTATATTGAATACGTTATCATTGTATTCATGATAATTGCCGGGACGAACTTTTCCCTGCATTACCGTTTATTGCGAGGAGATTTTAAAGCGCATCGCAAAAACAATGAATTACTGCTCTTTATTGGCCTCATTGGAGGTGCGACCATCTTTATCGGCTACGATACTTTTTTCCATCACTATCCCGAGCTGGAAGTCGCCTTCCGGAAAACTTTGTTTCAGGTCACTTCTATTATTACCACTACCGGATATGGCACGGCAGATTATGAACAATGGGCCTTTAGCTCACAGTTTATTTTATTTTTGTTTATGTTTATCGGAGGATGCGCCGGTAGTACCGGCGGTGGTATGAAGGTAATTCGTTTATATGTGTTGATCAAATTTGTACGGGCCGAAGTCCGCCGGCTGCTACATCCCAGTGCGGTTATCCCCATCCGGGTGGGGCATACGGTGATTCCCCGCGAGATCGTCACTAACGTACTGGGGTTTCTTGCCCTGCTGACCGGGCTTTTTATCACCGGGGTTATTCTGATGTCTGTTCTGGGATTGGATCTGGAATCGTCCTTTGGCGCGGTAGCGGCCACCCTGGGAAATATCGGACCAGGTCTGGGTAGTGTTGGGCCGACTGACAATTATGCTCATATCCCGGTTCTGGGAAAATGGGTACTTACTTTTTTTATGCTGGCGGGAAGGCTGGAAATTTATACCGTGTTAATACTATTCGCCCCTTCATTCTGGAAAAAATAATTTACCGGACTCCAGGTTAAAGATTAAGTTTATGACTGAAGTTAAAAATATTATCGAAATCAAAAATCTGCAGAGACGCTTCCCGGTAAAGGAAGGTCTGTTTGGTAAACCAAAAGATTTTGTTTATGCGGTGAATTCGATTAATCTGGAAATGCCTGCCGGAAAAACCATCGGACTGGTGGGGGAATCCGGCTGCGGAAAGACAACCATCGGTAAATTAATCGCCGGACTGGATGTGCCAGACGGTGGCAATATTCTCTATGATGGTAAAGCGGTAAAAAATATGACCGCCAAAGAAAAAAAATCTTTCCACAAAAAAATCCAGATCATATTTCAAAATCCTTACGGGTCATTAAACCCCAGACAACGCATATCCCAGACTTTCAATGAAGTACTTCATGTTCACAACATTGTCCCGAAAGCAGAAATCTCCCGGGAAACAGAAAGGCTGTTAGATACCGTGGGAATTACCATGGATTATCAAAATCATTATCCATTCGAATTTTCAGGTGGCCAGCGTCAAAGATTGTGTATCGCCCGGGCACTGGCAGTGCACCCGGAAGTAGTAGTGTGCGACGAACCGGTTTCCGCGCTGGATGTTTCCGTCCAGTCTCAAATTTTAAACCTGTTAAAAAAATTGCAGAATGAATTCCAGCTCACCTATCTTTTCATTTCCCACGATTTAAGTGTGGTCTATCATACCTGCGATAAAATTTATATCATGTACCTGGGAAAGATCATGGAGGAAGGAAAGGTGGAGGAAATTTTCAAGTCACCCCGCCATCCCTACACCCAGGCGCTGCTCAGTGCTATTCCTGTGCCCGATCCAAAAACCAAGCGAAAGAGAATTATTTTAGGTGGAGACGTTCCCAATCCCACCTCCCTGCCCGAAGGGTGCTTTTTCTATTCCCGCTGTCCAAAGCATATGCCGGTTTGCAAACAAAACCCGCCTAATGTGTCATTCTCAGAAAGCCACCGGGCAGCCTGCTGGTTGTACGGCGAAAAACAATAAACCACTACCTCTATTCTGCTGCCAATCCAACCACCCGGTAATTAAATTCAAATGAATGAATGGTATCCCATTTATTTCCCTTTACCTGCCGGCTGCGGGTACCATCTGCCGGACCGACTGATTTTCCATAGGAATAAAACCAGTTAACAATCGGGAATCCGCTGAATCGAAGTACAAACCAGTACCGGCCTGGAGACAGGATCAGTTTTTGATCAGAAAAGTCGAAATCAACCCAATCATACCCGCGGGGAATCCGGATGCGGGGAGCGGAAATTTTCCGTGAAGCTGCAACGGCCGGAATCGGATAACCATCTTTATCGTCGCTGATTTCCAGCCAGAGATCCCCTGATCCACCAAAACTGTGCAAGGCCAGGCCAATTTTATCTAACTGAACCGGTTTATCCAGTTCAAATGTCTGAGTAAAAATCCGTTCGCCGGTAACATATTCGGCCGTCTCAACAATAAAATTGCGCTTTAATTCGTTCTGTCTCAGGGGTGTTTCCTGGTCCTGAAAACGGGATAGAACGAAATCGAAATTTCGGGGAAAATCAAGATTTCCAATCTCCAGGGGTTTCTGATAATTCAATTTGGTATAATCAACCAGCAATTGTTCTTCAACTTCTTTTTCCGGTTCTTCAACCTCACCTGTTATTTTTTCGGCTTCTTCAACTTCAGTAAGTATTTCTTCAGGCTCCTTCACCTTCACCGGAACTTCCCCGGCCGGAGCAAATACCAGCAGGGGAGATAACAATAATTTGGAGGGGGTTGCCAACTTTTGGATAGATTTAAACGACACATCATCCGAGATAAAATCGGATTCGATTGCTTCCTCCAGTTTTGGCAACTGCCTTTCTGCCCCAACTGCCTGGGTCCAGCGAACCAGCCCATCCTGAATGGTTTCGTTATTGTCCAAACCGACTTCGATGCGCAGATATCGGTTACTGACAAAGAACTGGGTCTGCTGGGGATCGAAGGGCAGCCATCCCAGATCAGGAAAGTAGACTTCGATCCAGGAATGCCTACCCTGACTCATTTCGAAACTGTATTCCGAAGTTTCGCTGCTGATTTGAAAACCCTTTTTCAGTGTCACTCCATTCACAATACGGACCGGTATTCTGGCGGCCCGCAATAAGGCTGCCGCCAAATGCGAATAATTCTGGCAATTGCCCTTGCCGGTTTGCAAAGCGTACATGGCATCAAATTTTTCCGGGATCAGCACATAGCGCATGTGATCGACCACAAAATGGAGTATGGTTTGTACAGCTTCCATCCCGGAAGAGATGCCTTTTGTTAACTGATTCGCCTTCTCTCTGATGGCGGCATCCCCGGCTGGCACCATCTCAGTTCCCTGGAGAAATGCCGAGACATCTTCCGGGAATCCGGGAATGGGAAAAGGAACATCACTTTTCAGTTCTGCCAGATTTACTTCGTTTTTAGCCTGAAGAGAGATCTGGCAGTTAATGACTTTACCAGGACGATTCCAGGTATATTCATGTACCAGGTTACCACGGTTGTCCGTCTTTATTTCTCGATTATCCGGTTCCAGCGAAAATTTGAAATTGAGTTTTTCCACCCGTTGAACATAGGTTGGTGACAGGTAATCCTGGGGCACTACAAAGCTTACCTGGAGTTCCTCAATTCCGGCAAAAGGTTCAATGGTTTGTTCCAGCAGGTAATTAATCTGCGATTTTTGGTATCCGGATATTACAATTTCATATCCATATCCGGAAATAGTAAAAAGGAGCATCCAACAGATCAACATTCTTAGCATAGACTGTCTCCTCCAAATTTAGAAGAGCGAAATCAGGTTAGTTAATTTATTCGAATGGTTGAGCAATATCTTTTTTATTCGATTGATCCAGTTGAAACGAAAGGAAACCGGCCAGTACAGTAATAAATATGGCAATGAGCAGATGATCCCAGCGCTCCGGCAGGCCCGGGAAAATAGGATAGACCGAGGCGATTACCAGTCCCAGAATGAAATAGAAAGTTTCTTTGGGAAATTTCTTAAGCAGGATGTCAATTATTTTGGCGAAAGACCAGATTCCGAGCGCTATTCCGGCCCCCAGAAAAATTAGAGGGATCACATCAATATGCTTCACCGCACGGATAACCGTATGATATTGACCAAGAAGGACCAGAATAAATGATCCTGAAATCCCCGGAACAATCATGGAACCACCGGACAGAAATCCTGAAATAAATAATTTCCCGCCAAGCAGAAGGCTAAAATGTATCCGCTGTTCCAGATTCACGCTTTTTTCAACATGGGGAAAGGCCAGGGCAAGACCAATTAATATCCCTGCACCGAATAGAAAAGTAATAATTGAAGCGGTATTGAGCTTCATATCGGGATGAGTTTTATAGATGGCCGGAACTGAGCCAATAATCAATCCAATAAAAAAAAGATAAGTATAGACTTCGTAATAGGTGAGCAGATAATCCATTACCCAGGAAAAAATAAGAATAGTGATAGCAGCCCCAATACCCACTTTTAGCAAGAAAATAAAGTACCTTTTTCGTTTTTCCTTATTCAGAAAAAAATTGCCAATCGCCTCTATCATTTCTTCATAAATACCCAAAACCACCGCCATAGTACCACCGGAGACACCGGGGATAATATTGGCAATCCCAAAAAGACCGCCTTTTAGAATCAGCTTAAGCGTATCCATTAAAATGACAATCCTTTCTTGCTCACCAGTGGGACAAACTCACGCCAGTCTGTCTCTTTCACCTGCAGCTCATTTTCAGTTCGAAATATAACCTTTAATTTCTGTTCACCATTCCCAACGATGGGGATGATCAGGATACTATCTACTCTCAACTGACCGATTAAATTTTCCGGTATCACCGGCGCACCGGCAGTTACGATTATCCGGTCGTACGGCGCATGGGCATTCCATCCCAGGCTTCCGTCTCCGATTTTTACCGCGATGGTAAAATATGTTAAGCTCTCGAATAATTGCTGGCTCCTTCTGGCTAATTCGGCTATTCGTTCGATAGTAAAGACTTTCGCCCCCATCTCAGCCAGTACCGCTGCCTGATAACCACTACCCGTCCCAATTTCCAGAACTTTTTCAGATCCCTTCAGCCGAAGCGCAGCGGACATCAAGGCAACCGTCGTAGGGTGGGAGATGGTTTGCCCGTAACCAATCGGTAGACTGGTTCCTTCGTACGCCCGGTGGGAGATTGCCGGCTCCACAAAAAGATGCCGGGGCACCTTCGACATAGCCTTTACAACCCTTTCATCAGCTATACCAGCTTCCAGGACATATTTTTGAATCATTTCATTTCTGCGGGTGGCAAAGACCATCCTAAAGCTTGCTCCTTTAATAAACGTAAAATTAAAACGACAAAATTTACGGTATCCCGGATATTTTTGATAGAACTTTTTTCTTTGTCATAAATGGTTGGAATGGAAACAAATCCAATCGGAATATGATGCCAACCACATTTCAACAGAAACTCACTCTCGAAATGGAATCCATTTTCTTTCACCGGGAATCCACTGATCAATGATCGGTCAATGAGCCGATAGCCACACTGGCTGTCCCGGATTAACTTACCGGTGAGTGCAGAGATAATGAGTGAGGTCAATGTGTTGGAAAGGATGCGGTGAAAAGGCATAACTCCCGGTTTCCGAGCCCGATGTCCCAGTACCAATTTCAGGGAATTATCCCGATACAGCGAGATAAAATCAGGAATATTCTGAGGGGGATGTTGCAGATCGGCATCCATGGTTATTACAAAATCGACATTTTTATTTTCCGAGAAATGACGGAATCCGGTGCGCAAGGCAGCGCCTTTGCCCAAATTTTCCGGATGTCTGATGATTTGCAAAGGAATATATCCTGGCAAGTCGAATTTTTTCGGCAGCTCGGAACCATCGTCAACAATCACAATTTTACAACGACAAGTTTTGCATATCTCATCGAGTTGAAGCACAAGGCTTTTTAATTTAGCCAGATCCGGTTTATAGGCAGGAATCAGAATGCCAAATTCCTGAATATTATTTATAACTGTTTCTTTTAAGTAATTTTTCAAAGGTACCGAGATAATATTGCATCCATTAAATATTAAAGTGTTTCGGGAGTTAAGATTGGTATTAAATCAAAATGGGGAATCTTTCCGATTCCCCATCTGTCAGTCGGAGCGACTGGATTTGAACCAGCGACCCCTACCACCCCAAGGTAGTGCGCTATCCAGGCTGCGCCACGCTCCGATCCACTGCGAAATTTAGCATGTTAAGGTTATTTTGTCAACCATTTTGATGAGTTCTGAACTTTTATCAGGATTCGTCCAAAAGTTTTTGAATTTCTTTAACTTCCATTTTAATCTCCGCCACTAAACTTTTTAAAAATGAGGTGCTCTCAAAGTCATCCCCGGGATTATAATCCTTCAGTTTTTCCCGGACTTCTTCCTCATTTAATTTTTGGGCATAGATCAAATCCCGGATATAAAATATCAGTTTTACATCCTTTTCCAGATAATTCCGGTTCGACGCCCTGTTGCGGATGGGTTTTATTTGCGGGAACTGGGTTTCCCACCTTTTGATAACACTGTCATTGAGACCGGTAATCCGGCAAACTTCTCGCAAAGAATAGACCAATTTGCGTTCAGGAGATTGGATACGCATTCAACATACCCTCGTAATCTGGATGTAACTTAAATATAAATAACTAATTCTAATATAATATGAAGTTTCTGGCAAATCAAAGTAAGAAGTAGGCTTTGTTAAATCTGGTTTCTGAAACCCATTTTCATCCTACATTTGATTCTATATCCACTATTGAAACAAACCTTCCACATAAAGTATGGGATTGAAAGGTTCCAGGTCATCTATTTTTTCTCCCAGACCTACATATTCCACCGGCAGGTTCAGCAAATGGGAAATTCCGATAACCGCACCACCCTTGGCTGTCCCGTCCAGCTTGGTGAGAATTATGCCATCCACCCCTACTGTATCTATAAACTGTTTCGCCTGGGAAATGGCATTTTGGCCGATAGTCGCATCCAGCACCAGCAGGCACCGGTGTGGCGCATTGGGCATAATCTTTTGGATCACCCTTTTCATCTTCTTCAACTCTTCCATCAGATTAACTTTGGTGTGCAAACGTCCAGCAGTATCAATAATTACCACATCTTTCTGACGGTTTTTGGCAGCGTTCAGTGCATCGAATACCACCGCAGCGGGATCTGCCCCATCCTGGTGTTTGATCAGATCGGTCCCTGCCCGGTCCGCCCAGATCTGCAGCTGCTCAATGGCCGCAGCCCGGAATGTATCGGCTGCAACTAACATTACATCCTTCCCATCCTGTTTTAATTTCCAAGCCAATTTGGCAATGGAGGTGGTCTTACCGGTGCCATTAACTCCCACCACAAATATGACTTGGGGCTTTTCCTCAGAAAACGGATAATCTTTTCCTGAAGGTACAAATAAACCTGCAATTTCTTCTTTCAGGATTTGGAAAAGATCCTCGGCTGATTCATATTTTTTTCTCTTCACCTGCTTCTTAACCCGATCAATAATTTCTGAAGTCGTTTCCACCCCCACATCGCCGGAAATCAATAAATCCTCGATCTCTTCCAGCAGATCGCCATCTATTTTTCGGGCATAATGGATAACTTCAGTTATCTGGTCAAAAACCTGTTCCCGGGTTCGTTTCAGTCCAACTTTAATTTTATTGAAAAAATTCATTCATTCACTCCATGAAAAATACATTCTATCGGTAAACAGTATTAAAACTGTGAAAAAATTCTGATCACATCAATTAAAAATGCGGGGTGACTTTTGAAGGCAATTTTGAATAGATTCATCAGATTTCTTTTAGCCGGATCCAGCTTTAAATATTCCGAAGCTATCCGATCAAACTGAGCGTCTTCAAATTTGATCAGGGCATCCTTTAAACGATAATATCGCTGATGGCTTTTCCCGACTCGCTTATGCCATTCTCGGGCATATGGCAATAATGATTTCCTGCTCAGGTCACCAGCACGGATGGCCTTAGCCGCAATCTCTCCCGCCAATTTGCCGGCAATCATCCCGGAAATAATACCTCCACCCGAAATGGGATTGGTTTGATGCGCTGCATCTCCGACGATCATGAAACCGTTGGCCACAATTTCCTTCAGGGTTTTGTCAGCCGGCACACCCCCAACAGTTTTCGAAATTATTGAACTCTGTGGGAAATATCTTTCAAGAAAGATATCCAGATATGCATCCGGTGTTTTTTCCCGGGCAAAGTTACCTGAGATCCCGAGACCTACATTTGCTATCCGATCCCCTTTGGGAAAGACCCAGGCATAACCGCCGGGGGCAAAATCCTTGGCAAAATAAAAGTCACAGGTATCACTGTCGATTTCAATATCTGCCAGCGTAAATTGAACGCAGGTTTCCATATCTTTGACCGGAGTGGTCGAATCGATTCCGGCCCAGCGGGCAACCCGAGACTCAACTCCATCCGCAGCTATAATAATTTTACCGCGGATTGTTTTGACCTCGCCATCGTTTTTCACCTGAACACCGGTAATGTAGTTGTCAGATTTTATGACGCCAATCACCTCCGAATGGGTCAAAAGTTTGACTCCGGCATGTGTGGCTTTCAGTGCCAGTTCATAATCAAACAGACGGCGATACAGGACATACCCGGTCTCGTTGATATTTACATACACCGGGGTACCGTCCGGAGCAATCAGGCGGAATTTGCTTATTTCCGCAGCAATGCATTGGGAAGGCACGGCTTCCTCGAGCAATTTTTCCAGATCCTTCTTTGCCACGCCTTCCGCACAACGAACCGGTGTTCCCACTTCACGGTCTTTTTCGAGCAATAATACCTGAACACCTACCCGGGCAGCCTGCCAGGCAGCCATTGAACCAGCCGGGCCAGCACCAACTACAATAATATCATACTCACTCTTATATTGCGAGGCAAGGTACAATCTTTACTCCCCCTTAAAATTAGGATAATCGTACTGGAATCTCACCCGGTAGTAATATTTTGTCAGATAAAAAACAATGACCATCACGATAAAATATATGGGAAACTTTAAACAGATTATCAATGAGAAAAACAGAATGGCCATCTTAATCGCCTTTATTGAATTTTCCTGGGTTAAAGACAGGGCAAGACGGATCATCCAGGTTAAGGCCAGCAAATCGATAATCAGTATTATCTGATCATTCAGTACCATAGCCAGAATCAGAGAGATCAGAAAAAATAACAGGCTCAGACGAATCGTAAACCGTTCCCCAAAACGAACACAGAAAGTTATTTTTTTTGATGTCCTGTCCCCCGCCGCATCCGGAATTGTGGTCAGCAGATAAAGTGATGAATTCAGAAAAAAATATGGCAGGGATCCGATAATCAGATTCAGATTAAAACTCTGAACAGCCAACCATCCGATGGCAAAGGCAAACCATCCCATCAACATATTGGCAAACAACCCGGCGATGGGCCTGTCCTTTAGTTTAAATGGTTTAAAATTATAGAAGTAGCCGGTTACTGATATAAAAACCGCTAGAATCAGAGCAATCCTGAAATTTACGATCCAACCGATCAACAGAGATGCCAGCAGCAGGACAATACTTTCCACCCAGGCCCAAAAATAAGAGACATGATTTTCTCCCAGCAGAAAAAGTTTCCTGTTTTTCTGGTCAGTTTTTACATCTTTTAACTGATTCAGGATAAAGCAGCCACCCATGGCAGCCATGAAGGCCAGCATTACCAGGGCAACATCTCCAATCCAGATATAATATTGATAAATAGAATTTCTGATCTGATCGAATATCTGAATGTCACTTTGGGCAACCAGGTATCCGGCTAGCAGGGTGTTCCAGCCGGGAAAAAATAGCATGGGCCGCATCAGGAAAAAAAAATCGAAGGATTTAATCCAGTTCATTCCGCTCATTCAAAATCCTGATATGATTGGTATAGATCCAGGCCCTTTTGTTCCGGAAAACCTCAAATCGGTATAGACCCGGTTCTTTCACTGGAAATTGTGCACTCTTTGCTTCGGTTTCTACAACTGGTTGGCCATTGCGGATTAATCGCGCTACCCCTTCACCGGGCAAATCCAGCCGGATGACTGTACCAGGTTTGAGTCGTAACTCCTCCCCCAGCGTAACCTGATCCTTATCATTTTCAGCAACACATTTAAGTCCGCGGGCATCACCATTGAAATAATTCGAAACATAGGCCCGTGAATTCAGAATTGCCTCATAAATCAGATTTTTAGCGCTGTTAATTTCCATTTCTTTTTTAAAAGATTTATCGACAAACAGATGAGTCCGGACAGATTTAAACTGGACTTTATATTTAAATATGGTTACCCGGATCAATCCACCAAACATTTTATGTTTATGGGCATGGGCATCGACGCCCCCGATTCCGATCACCTTTCGTCCCCGGTTAACCAAGTCCCACCTTTTCAAGGTTTCAGGATATGGCGCTACAATTGATTTACGCGGGTTAATGAACCGCCAAAGCTTATTCCAGGGTGTTAAGCCTTCCATCCATTCGGACATTTGATTCCAGATTTCTATACCCTGAAAATCCTTGCTGTCCCAGGCCGTCCAGGGATAAGAAGGATGTTCCGGCATCCGGTGCCTTTTCTCATCCGGATGGGCAATGATCCCAAATCCGCCATCCTTTCCCACCCGCCTGACGTATTCCGGTGCGGGCAAATTTTTATCAACCTCTTCTTGCAGGCCAAAGGCCAGATAATGGTTGGCATCATCAATGTCGTTTATTTCATAACCAATAATAGTAAGAACTGGTCCATACCATCCTTCCTCTCCATTCTTGAGGGCCTTGAGATTATTATGGTCGGTCATCAAAATATAATCTAACCCGGATTGCTCGGCTGTTTTGGAAATTCCGGCAATCGTTCCGGTTCCATCTGAGTAAACAGAGTGGATATGAATACAGCCAACTATTTCACGATAATTTTCGGTCATGGAACACAGTCTCGATTGGCATCATTGCACTTTTATTAAGGCATAATGTTAAAATGGATTGTCAGCCATTACAAATAAAAATTAATTCTGTCCGGTAATATTCTTTGGTAAATTTTCGGCGTAACCGGAAAATTAATCAGATAGTTCTCTATCATTTACAGTTATTGATAAATTCAACGATTGATACCAATATTTTCGCAAATTGCCCTTAAATCATAATCCTTTAAATAGCTTGCATAATTAAATCCCATTTTGTATATTTTGCCCGGCTAAGTGGGTTGACAAAACCCACTTTTTTATTTTTATAGGCAGAAGGTTTTATGCAGGAACAATTGGATAAAATAAGAGAACTTATTTCACCAGTTTTCGAGCGGATGAATATCTACCTGGTTGATTTGGAATTGCGCGGTCATATAAACAGTCAGGTACTATCCGTTTATGCAGACACTGATACCGGAATTTCTCTACAGGAGATTACCGATTTAACCAGAGAAATTGAGGACATTCTTGATCTGGAAAATCCGATTCCGGGAAAATATAGACTGGATGTTTCTTCACCGGGAATAGACAGGCCGATAAAAGAAATTTGGCAGTTTCGCAAAAACATAAATCGCAAACTCCAGGTTGATTATCAGGTTGACGGTGTGCATAAGGAAGTGATTGGAGAATTGACCGGAGTGACTGAAAAAGAAATCGTGATAAAAAATAAAAATGTAGAAACAAAAATTCCATTTGAGGCAATAAAAAAAGCCATTGTCAAAATTAATTGGTAAATAAATTACTGGAGGAAGAAAAGACCTATGCGCAGCGAAATAGTTGAAGCTGTTAATCTGATTGCTCGAGAAAAAAGAATCGATAAAGATGAACTCAGAGACATATTGGAAGATATTTTTGTCACGCTGATCAAGAAAAAATATGGGGAATCGGATCGGTTTGATGTGATTGTTAATATGGATCGGGGAGATGTGGAAATATTTGTGGAAAAAGTTGTGGTTGATCATGTAGAAGATCCAATCCTCCAAATTCTGCTGGAAGATGCACGGAAAATTGATCCGGAAATCGAAATGGGTGAAGATTTCGTGGAAGTGGTTAAGCCCGAGCAGTTTGGCAGACGGCTTATCAATATTGCCAAGCAGACCCTGCTTCAAAGGATCAGGGAATATGAAAAGCGGAAAATATTTAACGAGTACAGCAACCGGGTTGGAGAGATCATTATCGGAGATGTCCATCAGGTTACCCGGGCGGGATATTTTCTGGTCGTCGATAAAACCGAAATGTTCATGCCCCGGTCAGAAGCCATTCCCCGGGAAGAATTAAGAAGGGGAGATAGTGTGCGGGCATTGATCAAGAAAGTGATTGAACCGGATAATATTGAAATTGAAGAAGATGATGATCGTTCCAGAAAGAAACGTGCCCGCAGCGGCCCGGATATTATCGTTTCACGCTCAGATAATCAGTTTATGATCCGACTGTTCGAAATTGAAGTTCCCGAAATATTTGATGGGATCGTGGAAATTAAAAAGATCACCCGCAAACCGGGAGAACGGGCAAAAATTGCGGTGGAATCCATGGACAAACGGATTGACCCGGTGGGTGCCTGTGTTGGCATGAGGGGCGTCCGGATTCAATCTGTAGTAAGGGAATTGAATGGTGAGAAGATCGATGTGATCTCCTATTCCTCCGAACCGGAAATATTCATTATGCGAGCGCTGACACCGGCCAAACCGATCCGGGTTATCATGAACCAAGATGAAAAACTGGCAGTGGCCATTATTCCGGATAAAGACATGGGTCTGGCTCTGGGCCGGGGTGAGGTCAATAAAGAACTGGCACAAAGAATAACCGGGTGGAATATCGAGCTTATTAAGGAATCGGAATATTATCAAAAATCCATGGAAGAGGAAATTGACATCGAGGAAATTCCCGGAATCACCCCATCAATGGTTAGCCGTCTCAAGGAAGGGGATATAAATACAGTAGAGGAATTAAAGAATCTCGGTCTGCAGGGACTTCTGGAAATACCGGGAATCGGTCAGAAGACCGCACAAAAAATATTACAACTTTTGAATATCTAAATTGAACCAATTGATTAAAGAGAGAAACAAAAAGAAAAAGTCTTCAGGACAAAAATTAATGATTCAAAATATTACACCTGATCAAAAATTGACTTCGCTCATCGGCTTTGCCTTGAAATCGGGCAAATTCGTTACCGGTTTTGAAGCCATTCGAAATGAACTGATCAAGCATAGACTATCGTTAATTTTAATAAATAAAGAAATTTCGGAGAACACTCAAAAAAAAGTATTTCATCTCAGCAGAAAAAATAATGTACCGGTATTTAAAACGACTTCCGGAACTATCTGGAAAGAATCCTGGGGAATTGAGAATAAGAAAATATTAGGTGTTCTCAAGGGAGAGATCGGTAGTAACATTTTAAAAATTTTAAAGCAGGAGCATTAATGGTTGAAAAGAAATCCAGGCGAAAATTATTCAAAGTCGCTAAAGAATTAAATCTATCGCACGAGACAATCAGTGAATTTCTCCAGAAAAAGGGTTATGACGTCTCCGGATTGAATACGCCAATTACGGATGAAATGCATGATGCCATCCTTCAGCGGTTTTCGCAGGAAAAAGTTAAAGCAGATAAACTGGCAAAGCGACGCCAGGAAATAATGAAAGAAGAACTGGAAGCAGAGGAAGCTCCCGAAGCTCCTGCCGAAGAGAGGGAACCTTCCGTGGAAACACCGGAAACTACGCCGGTCCAGGAGGTTGAACCGGAAGAGAGTAAACCTAAAGCACGAAAGAAGAAAGTCCCGGAAGAAGCAGTTTCAGAAGCAAAGGCCGAGGAAGTAGAAGTCCCGCCAACCGAGGAAATAGCTCAAAAAGAGGAAAAGATGAAAGATAAGGCGGTTGCGGAAGAAACAGAAGAAGTTTCAGCAAAGGAAAAAGAAACTAAGGAGCTAAAAGATGTTAAACCTGAAATTGGTGATATCATTGATCATCCCCTGGCAAAAAAGTTTTTAGACCAGGAAGCTGAAAAAGAAAAGAAAAAACAGGAGCGTAAGAAAAAACAGCTGCAAAAAATTAAGGATAAATCAAAAGCGGTTGAAAAAGATGAGACTTTAGAGAAAGCTGAAAAGGAAGAAGATATTGTTCCCAGAAGAATCCGTGCTCTGGAAAAAGAAGAAGCGGAAGAAGCCAGACCAACACCTGCAGAAATAGAGGATGAAGAAGAACAGCACCGACGGAAAAAAGAGAAAAAGCGAAAGAAAGATCTGGAAGAAGAGCTGAGTGATAAAGAGATAAGACGCCGCAAAGCTTTTGAAATGATTCGCAAGGAAGGGCGAAAAACAAAAATCACTCCGACTGACATTGAAATAGAGGGTGAAGAAGAATTAGTAGAGAGAGAAGGCCGAAGAAAGCGATCCAAGAAAAAGAAGGAAGTGGACCAGCAGGAAGTTCAGGATACTTTAAAGAAAACACTTGCCAGCATGCAGGAAACCGGTACCGGTCGTAAACGCCGAAAAAAAATAAAACAGCTGGAAGGTGAAGCTGCTGAAGGCGAAGAAAATGTTATCTACGTTACCGAATTTATCACAGTTCAAAACCTGGCAAATTTGATGAACGTGACAGTGCCGGAACTTCTGAAAAAATGTTTGGATCTGGGGCAAATGGTTACCATCAATCAGCGTCTGGAAATGGACATGATTAAGTTGCTAGCCGAAGATTATGGTTACACAGTGAAAGAGGAAGAGGAATTCGGTTCTGAATATTTGGAGGATATTGCCGAAGAAGAAGATAAACCGGAAGATCGGGAAGACCGTCATCCGGTGGTTACCATTATGGGTCATGTAGACCATGGTAAAACTTCATTACTGGATTATATAAGACATACCAATGTGGTAGCCGGTGAGTCCGGTGGTATTACCCAACATATCGGTGCATATGTGGTAGAGCTCGATCCGGAACATAAGATAACCTTTTTGGATACCCCCGGCCACGAGGCTTTTACTGCCATGAGATCGAGAGGTGCCCAGGTTACAGATATCGTGGTTCTGGTGATTGCTGCAGACGATAAAGTGATGCCACAGACCGAAGAGGCAATCGACCATGCGCGTGCAGCCGGTGTACCGATCATTATTGCTATCAATAAAATTGATAAACCCGGGGCCGATCCTCAAGCCATCCGTAAACAGCTAGCAGATCGTAATATTCTAGTTGAAGACTGGGGTGGTAAGTATCAGGTAGTGGAAGTATCCGCCAAAACCGGCCAGGGGATTCAGGATCTACTGGAAAAAATTATCCTGGAAGCTGAAATCCTGGAGCTAAAAGCGAATGCAAAAATCCGGGCAACCGGGGTGGTGGTGGAATCACGACTGGACAAAGGAAAAGGTCCGGTAGCTACCATATTGATCCAGCAGGGTCAGTTGAAAGTAGGAGACGATTTCATCGTCGGACAATATTACGGACGGGTAAGAGGCTTGATGAATGAAAGAAATCAAACCCTGGAAGAAGCAGGACCAGGATATCCGGTTCAAGTTTTAGGAATTGACGGTGTTCCGGAAGCAGGCGATAAGCTGATTGTGATGCCCGATGAAAGAAAGGTCAAGGAAATTGCTTATCAACGTCAGCAGCTGAAACGGGAACAGGATTTCCGGCAGATCAAATTGCTCACCCTGGATGACATCAGCCGCCAGATACGGGAAGGTAAGGTTCAGGAGTTAAATGTGATTGTAAAAGCCGACGTGGATGGTTCTGCCCAGGCACTAACCGATGCATTGCAGAAAATCTCTACCGGTGAGGTAGGGGTAAAGGTCGTGCGCAGGGCAGTCGGCCCGATTACCGAATCTGATGTGATGCTGGCAGCAGCATCGCAGGCGATTATCATCGGTTTTCACATCCGTCCCACCCTCAATGCCCGTGAATTGGCCGAAGAGGAATCAGTTGATATACGCATTTATAAAGTTATTTATGATGCCATTGATGACGTGAAAAAAGCACTGGAAGGAATTCTGGCGCCCACCGAAAGAGAAGAATCAGTTGGTATGGCAGAGGTCCGCGAAACGTTTAAAGTTTCCCGGTTAGGAACGGTCGCCGGCTGTTATGTCTTGCAGGGTAAAATCAATAGAAATTCAAATATTCGTCTTATTCGTAATGATGTCGAAATTTATGACGGTAAACTTTCTTCCCTGAAACGATTTAAAGATGACGTACGGGAGGTGCAGACGGGATATGAATGTGGTATTATGATCGAAAATTACAACGATATTAAAGTTGGCGATCAGATTGAGGCTTACGAAGTCGTGAAAGAAAAACGCAAACTCGAAGCCTGATATCATTCCTCAATATCCGGATGATGTATTATGCAATTGATAATAGGATTACTGACAGTTGATTTATTTCTGCCCTCTTCCGGATCTTTAAAAGAAAAACGCATGGTCATAAAAGCGATAAAAGATAAAGTCCGACATAAATTTAATGTTTCAATTGCCGAAGTAGATTTTCTGGATAAATGGCAGCGTGCCAGACTGGCTGTTGTTCAGGTGGGGAACAGTTACAGTTTTATCGAGAAAAATATGACCGCTATCTTTACCCTGATTGAGGCGAATGGCGTTTGCGAAATACTTGAACATAATCTGGAATACATGTAAAGACTTATGAAAAGAGAAACCATCAGACAACGCAAGCTGGCGGATTTGATAAAGAAAGAAGTCAGTACAATTTTGGAATACAAATTAAAAGATCCGAGAAAAGGATTTATCACTATTACCCAGGTGAAAGTGAGCGGGGATTTACGAATTGCTTTCATTTATTATACCGTTCTGGGAGAAGAGGATCAGCGGACAAGATCGGCTGAAGCCCTGGAACATTCAAAAAATTTTATTCGAAGCGAATTATCCAATTTCCTGAAGATGAGGTTCGTACCCGAATTGCGTTTTTTTTATGACGATTCTCTGGATTATTCGGAACACATAAATGATATATTACGGCGGATAAAATCGGATAACGGTAAAGGAGAGAACTAGCTATCATCAAACTGGCCAGGAAAATTGTTTACTTCAATCGGGCATTTCCCATTCTGCGATCCTTATTTTCAATTAAATGAACTCTTGAAAACAACTCAAACTGATCCTATGGATATCCGGACAATTCAACAAATAAACGGGGGATTTATTGCTAATATCTATAAGCCTGTGGATTGGTCTTCATTTGATGTGGTTAAAAAAATCCGCGGTATTACCCGAATAAAAAAAATTGGTCACGCCGGAACCCTCGATCCATTTGCAGACGGAGTTTTATTGATCTGTGCCGGAAAAGCAACCAAAGAAGTCAGTCAGTTGATGGAATTACCCAAGGAGTACATTGCCACAATGGTCCTTGGCAAATCTACCGAAACGCTAGATAAAACCGGTAAGGTTGATCAGGAAAAAGACATTCCTCCGCTTTCATTAAAACAAATTGATAACGCTCTGGAACATTTTCTGGGAAAGATAAAACAGAAAATTCCTGATTATTCTGCAGCAAAAATTAAGGGACAGCGCCGTTACAAATTAGCCCGGAAAGGAAAGGAAATTCCGGTAAGTTATAAAACAGTCCAAATTCACAGCCTGCAGCAGGATTCATTCAATCAAAATATTTTACGTTTCAGGGTGAAATGCAGCCGTGGAACTTATGTCCGGGTGCTGGCTTATGATATTGCAAAGAAATTAGGTACGGTGGGATATTTGTCCGAACTTACCCGAACCAGTATCGGAGATTTTGCAATTACGGAATCATTAACCATTTCGGAATTTGAGAAACATTGGAAACAAACACATCGCAATGAAAATATTTCGCACAATTGAAGAAATCCATTTACATCAAAGAACCGTGGTAACTGTTGGTTCGTTTGACGGTATTCATCTGGGACACCAGCAGATATTAAAAGAGCTAAACCGACAGGCTAAGGAAGATTGCGATTGTCTGGAGATTCTCATTACCTTTCATCCGCATCCCAAGGAAGTAATTGGAAACCCTGAAAAAGATCCGATTGAACTTTTAACCCCCCTCGAGGAAAAACTGGAAGTTTTGAGTGCTCTGATACTCCCGGCTGTATTGGTAATCCCCTTTACCCGAGAATTTTCCCAAATGAACTATAAAGATTTCGTGCAAAACATTCTGGTTCAAAAGTTAAAAATTAAAAAGATGGTCGTAGGACATGATCATGCCTTTGGGAAAAATCGTGAAGGTCACCCGGCCCAGTTAAAACAGTTGGGAAACGAATTTGGCTTTTCAGTGACGGTATTGGATCCCTTTTATCTGGATACTGAAATTGTAAGCAGTTCAGCTATCCGGAATTTGCTGAAAAAAGGTGATGTTACTACTGCCGGAAAATTACTGGGAAGACCTTACAGTTTATCCGGCATTGTGGAAAAGGGAGATCATCGGGGTCGGGAATTGGGATATCCAACGGCAAATCTGGAAATAAGAAATCCACATAAACTCATCCCACACAAAGGGGTATATGCGGTCGATGTGGAACATCAGAAAAAAAATTATAAGGGGATGATGAATATCGGGAATCGGCCGACCTTTAATTTTGATCCCTTGACTTTAGAGGTTCATATATTTAATTTTTCCGGCTCAATTTACGGCAATGAATTGAAAATATTTTTTAAAAAATTCATCCGTGAGGAAATAAAATTTGAGAATTCAGAAGCATTAAAGAAGCAAATGTTGTTAGATAAAAAAATTTGTATGAAAATATAGTTTGGAGGCATGAATGTCATTAACCAAAGAAGAAAAGCTCGAGATCATCAAAAAATTTGGTGGAGAAGAGAAAAACTCGGGCAAAACTGAAGTTCAGGTAGCACTGATTACCCGTCGCATTGTTGATCTGACGGAACACTTAAAGAGCAATTCAAAAGATCATCATTCCAGACGGGGACTATTAAAACTTGTTGGTCAACGCAGACGGTTATTAAATTATTTATTGAAAACAGATATCGAACGTTACCGGTCTCTGATCAATGAACTCGGATTAAGAAGATAAACAGAGGAGTTAGGGTATATAATGATTTTAAAAAAAGAACGGGAAATCGGTGGACGTACACTTACCGTTGAAATCGGACGTATGGCAAAGCAGGCCAATGGTTCTGCTCTCATACGTTATGCAGATACTATGGTATTGGTCACCGCTACCGCCAGTAAAAATATTCGGGAAGACATCGATTTCTTCCCATTATCAGTTGAATACCAGGAAAAAACTTATGCCGCCGGTAAGATACCGGGCGGATTTTTTAAACGGGAAGGTCGGCCGAGTGAAAAAGAAATTCTAAGCGCACGGCTTATTGACCGGCCCTTACGTCCGTTGTTTCCGGACAATTATCGGAACGACACCCAGATCGCAGCTTTTGTGATAAGCAGCGATCAGGAAAATGATGCCGATATTTTCGGAACTTTAGGCGCCTCCATAGCACTATCGATATCGGATATTCCATTTAACGGTCCCATTGCATCGGTGCGGGTTGGCCGGATTGCCGGTCAGTTCGTGCTGAATCCAACCTTCACCCAGCTGGATGAAAGTGATCTGGAGCTGATAATCGCCGGTACAGGCGACTCCATTCTGATGGTCGAAGGGGAAGCCCATGAGATCGGAGAACAGGATATGATCGAAGCTCTGGAGTTCGGTCATAATGCCCTCAAAGAATTAATTGACTTGCAGATGGAAATTATATCCGAACTCTCAGCGGAAAAGATGGAAGTGGTGGCTCCCGAATTTCCCCAGGAATTATCAGACCAATTGGAAAAACTTGGCAGAGATCAGATCAAAGAAACAATCCAAATAACCGAAAAAAAGTCCCGGCATGATAAGTTAAATCAGGTTCGTGATGAAATTATTGAAAAGTTGGGTGAAGAGTACGAAGAATTCCTGAGTGCCATTAAAGAATATCTCCATACCATCGAAAAGGAAGAAGTTCGGAAAATGATTGTTCAGGAAAACCGGAGGCTGGATGGACGGGGCATGGATGAAATCCGCGAGATTAACTGTGAAGTTGGTGTACTTCCACGGACACACGGATCGGCTTTATTTACCCGGGGTCAAACCCAAAGTCTGGCTGCAACAACACTGGGTACCAAAATAGATGAACAGCTTGTTGAAAACCTGGAAGGTGAAAGCAGCAAAAGTTATATGCTTCACTATAATTTCCCGCCCTTTAGCGTAGGCGAGGTTCGGCCATTCCGGGGTCCTGGTCGACGGGAAATTGGCCATGGAAACCTGGCCGAACGGTCTTTGAAACCGATTTTACCTTCAGACGATTCATTTCCTTACACGATCCGTATCGTATCGGATATTCTGGAGTCGAATGGTTCTTCGTCCATGGCAACAGTGTGCTCGGGTTCATTAAGTTTAATGGACGCCGGAGTCCCGACTAAATGCCATGTGGCAGGTATTGCCATGGGATTAATTAAGGAAAATTCCGATGTAAAAATATTAACCGATATCCTGGGAGATGAAGATCACCTGGGTGATATGGATTTCAAGGTGGCCGGGACAAAAGAGGGTATTACCGCTTTCCAGATGGATATTAAAATCTCGGGAATCAATTTCGAAATTATGAAAACAGCACTGGAGAATGCCCACAAAGCGCGGTTGAAAATTCTGGAGCTGATGGATGCAGCTATCGGGCAACCACGGGCAGATATCTCTCCCTATGCACCCCGTATCCTCACTTTAATGGTACCCACCGATAAAATCGGCGAGATTATTGGTCCATCCGGAAAAAATATCCGTGCGATTATCGAAGAAACCGGTGCCAAAATTGATATTGATGATTCCGGTTTGACTGTTATAGCATCGCCCGATGTCAACATGGCTCAAAAAGCCAAGGAAAAGATAGAGGCAATTATCGCGGTCCCGGAAACTGGTAAAGTATATCATGCTACCATAAAACGCATCATGAACTTCGGAGCATTTGCGGAATTCATGCCCGGAAAAGAGGGTTTAATCCACATTTCCGAACTCGACTTGAAGCGGGTAAACAACGTGACAGATATTGTAAAAATTGGTGATAAAGTGGATGTTGTTCTTAAAGAAGTTGACCGGGAAGGGCGTTATAACCTCAGTCGTAAAGAATTTTTAAGACGCGAGGAAAAGAAACAAAAAGTTGAAGAATTATAAAAGAGGGGCGAAAGCCCCTTTTAAAATTGCAGGAATTTCTTAAACCGCAAAGATTAGAAAATTAATTTTTATAATTATATCCCAATAAATTAATTTTAGATCAGGAAAATCCGAATATTATCCTGATATATTTAAGTTAATTTTGAATAGCTTTCGTTTGAGATTACAAATAAGAAATGGGTTATAACCATAAAATGATAATCACAGAAGCCTACCAGAAAACAAAACTTGAAAATGGTCTTACAATTATCACCGAAAATATCCCGACAGTGAGATCAGTCTCTGCCGGTGTCTGGATTAAAGCGGGTACCCGGCAAGAAACAAAAGATATAAACGGCGCAGCCCATTTCTTAGAACACATGCTTTTTAAGGGTACGGAAAAACGATCTGCCAGAACCATTGCCCGAAGTCTGGAGTCAATTGGCGGGTATCTTAACGCATTTACCGGAAAAGAACAAACTTGTTTTTACGCCGAATTTCTGGATGAACATTTGTCAAAGGCGATCGACGTTCTTTCTGATATTATCTGTAATTCAACCTTTCCCCAGGTTGAAATGGAAAAAGAAAGAACAGTGATCCTGGATGAGATCGGAAGTGTGGAGGACACACCGGATGATCTTCTGCAGGATATATTTACGGAGAAATTATACCCGGATAACAGCCTTGGATTTCCTGTCCTCGGGTCAAAACAAACGGTACAGAAATTGACCCGTGATCAGATCCTGAAGTTTTATCGGGATTTTTATACCTTCGAAAATATTATTATTGCTGCTGCCGGAAACATCCAGCATGAAAAATTAGTTGAGCTCTGTATTAAAAAGTTTAACCTGCCCCTGGCGTCTGAAAATCCAGTGGATTTATCTCCCGTTAAAACCGGAAGGGGCGAGTTTACGATTCCCAGAACAGTAAATCAGGCCCATGTATGTTTGGGAACAGTTGCATTACCCTATAACCATCATCAGAAATATGAACTGCTGATATTGAATACGGCACTTGGCGTTGGGATGGGCTCACGATTGTTTCAAAATATTCGTGAGCGCTATGGACTGGCATATTCCATCTATTCCTATCTGGATTTCTTTAAAGATAACGGTATGATGGTGATTTACCTGGGGACAGATAAGAATAAAAAAGATCAGGCGCTAAAACTGCTGGATAGGGAAATAGCAAAATTGAGAACCAAACCAATTGCTGGATCCGAATTCAAACAGGTAAAAGCTCAACTTAAAGGGAATATCGTCCTCGGCCTGGAAAGTACTATGAGGCGGATGAGTCGATTGGCAAAAATGGAAATATACCTCAAGGAATACCATCCCATTAACAGTGTTCTGGAAAATATTCAAAAAATCTCCCGGGATCAGTTATTCGAACTTACTACCGGTATTCTGTCTAAAGACCGTTTGTTGAAGGTCGCATTCTTACCAAATTAAAATCAATAAAAATATTTTAAGCATATACCAGATATGGTTATATGAATATAAAATCATTTCAAAATAAAATATTTATGGCAATTTTTTTTAGTGTCTATATATATTGAAACGATTTTATCCAAATGATAAAGAAAGGCAAAACATGATTTTTGGAATTCCGAGAGAATTACGATCACATGAAATGAGGGTCGGTGCCTTGCCATTTCTGGTAAAGGAAATCACCCGCTTCGGACATCAGGTAATCGTGGAAACCGGGGCCGGAGAATACTGTGAAGCAGTTGATTCTCAATACGAGCGGGTTGGTGCTACAATTGTCCCGTCTTCGGAAAAAATGTATTCTTCAGCTGAAATTGTTTTAAAAATTAGAGAACCACAACCTGTTGAAATGGAACTCATTCGCCCGGATCAGGTCATCTTCTCATTTTTTCATTTTATCAATAATCCGGAATTAATCAAAACTTTAGCCGGTCGTGGCTGTACCTGCCTTTCCTACGAATTTGTTGAAAACGAACACAAACAATATCCGCTTCTATTCCCTATCGGCAGAATAACTGGGCAAATGGCGGTTTTAAACGGGGCCTTCTATCTGCAAAAACAGCAGGGTGGCAGAGGAATTGTTCTGGGAAGAGTCACCGGTTCACCACCAGCAAATGTTGCGATTCTTGGCGCCGGAAATGTGGGAAGGCAAGCTGCAATAACTGCGGCAAACCTTGGTGCCAGAGTGGTTATCCTGGACCGGGAATTTTCCAAATTATTGGAAATCGATTCACTGGGACTTCCCAATCTTTCTACCGTTATCAGTACCGATGAGAATATCAAGGAACTATTACCAACCACAGATCTTTTAATCGCATGCATCCGGGTGCCAGGTCTACCGACGCCCAAATTAATTACTCCGGAGATGGTAAAAACCATGCGTGCTGGTTCTGTAATCGTTGACGTTGATATCGATCTGGGTGGAAGTGTTGAGACCAGCAAGGTAACCCATTTAGATAATCCCACCTTCGTGGTCGATGGCGTGGTTCATTACTGTATTTCCAATATAACTGCCGGAGTTCCCCGCATCGCCTCCCGTGCTTTTTCTGCGGCACTGATTCCTTACCTTCATAAAATTTCGGAATTAGGTCTTGAAAAAGCAGCATTAAATGACCCAGGTCTAGCTCATGGGATCTCTATTTATAAAGGGCATGTTGTCAAAAAAAATCTTTCGGAGGCTGCCAATGTAACAGTTGCAGATCTGAAGGAAAAAATGAAATCTTTGACTTTGACCTCCTGATGGAGATGAATTATCAGCAAATACCGATACTCACTTATCACAAAATATCTAATAACCGGGAATGGGGAATAAATACCGTTTCGCCAAAAAAATTTACTGAACATTTATACTTCCTGAAGACTGAAAATTATACCCCGATAAATTTCCGCGATCTATCCAAAAATGAACTACCCTCCAACCCTGTCATAATCACTTTTGATGATGGATATGAATCTGTATTTGAACATGCCTATCCCGCCCTTTCGGAACTTGGATTCACTGCCGTAGTGTTTGTCATTACCGGTTATATCGGCAGATGGAATAAATGGGATGCAAATCTGGGTGGGATTCGGTTCCGCCATTTAAATCAGCAGCAAATTCAAGAATTGGCCCAGAACAATCTGGAGATAGGGACCCATGGCATTTCTCACCGGGCGTTCACCCGGTTAAGCAGCGACGAAGCAGGGAGGGAGTTGCTAGAATCTAAAAGTACGTTGGAGCAGATAACCGGCCAGGAAGTCATTTCAATGGCATATCCATTTGGTATCCAAAACAATGACATACAGGAGCAGGTAAAAAAAACCGGCTATCATTTTGCCTGTGTAAATTTGTATGGTGGATCAGAAAAATCTAACCCCTTCGCCATTCGACGATTCCCTGTTTATAACACAGATTCAAGTTCCGCCTTCAGATTAAAGTTGCTTCAGGGTTCCCGGAATAAAATTGAGATGACAAAATTAAAGATCCTCAGCTCACCTGCATTTCTGACACCAGTTTATCAGAAATATATTAAAAGACTCTAGTCACCTTCCCGGAAATTTTAGTCCTTTAAAAAAACAAAGCGCAGATTTCTTTGATACAGGAACTAATTTTTAATATAGTTATAAAAAGTTGTATGCAAAAATAAACGTTTGTATTTTAACGGAAATTCAGATAATTATTATTGCAGCTTTAATATACTTAAATTAATTATTTTAATTTATACTCCAGAAGGTAATTATTGAGTCGGCCTGAACTGAATCCAAACGTTAAGAAAAAGGTACATATTACCACCCTTGGTTGCTCCAAAAATCTGTATGATTCAGAAATATTAATGGGACAACTCTTGGCCAACGGTGTCACCTTACTCGAGGAACCCGAAAATGCGGATGTGATAATTCTAAATACCTGCGGATTTATCACCCCGGCAAAGCAGGAATCAATTCAAGCCATCCTTGAGGCAGGTCAATTAAAAAAGGAAAATCCGGATATTCAGGTAGTTGTTTGTGGGTGTTTATCGGCCAGATACTCACAAACCCTGGTCAAAAAAATACCCGAGGTTGATGCCTATTTCGGAACTGAAGATTATTCAGGTATTATCAAATTTTTGGATTTGGATAATACTCATACTCAGCATCTATACGAAGATCGGCACCTCTCACAAAAGAAACATTTTGCGTATCTGAAAATATCAGAAGGTTGTAACCATAAATGTACTTTTTGTGCGATACCACTTATGCGAGGACGTCATCGCAGCCGGCCGATGGAAGATATAGTTCAGGAAACAAAAATACTGGCAGAAAAGAATGTAAAAGAGATAATTCTGATAGCCCAGGATACTACCTTTTATGGACTCGATCTGTATAAAAAAAAGCGAATAATTGATTTGTTAAAAGATCTGGAGAAGATTGACGGAATCGAATGGATTCGCCTTCATTATGCTTATCCAACAACCTTCCAGGATGGGTTGATCGATCTCATTCAAAAAAGTGACAAAATTGCGCACTACATCGATATGCCCATTCAGCACATTTCCGATCGGATGTTAAAAATAATGAAACGTGGTGGAAATTCCCGACAAATTAAAACCATTTTACAGTCATTACGCGATAATATTTCTGATGTGGTTTTACGGACCACTTTATTGGTTGGTCATCCGGGGGAGACGGAAAAGGATTTTACCGAACTCAGAAATTTCATTGAAGAATTTAAATTTGATCGACTCGGGGTATTCCAGTACTCCGCGGAAGAAAACACTGCTGCTTTTCAACTTGAATCGCCTCCGCAGCGTATTGTTGAGGAACGTTATAATGAGATAATGGCTGTGCAACAAAAGATTTCTTCTCAGAAGAATTTGGAAAAAAGAAACATGACTTTTCGGATTTTAATTGACGATGTTAATGAGGCAAAAAATATTGCTGTGGGCAGAACATACGGTGATTCGCCGGAGATTGACAATGAAGTAATTATTGAAAATCCTCCCCAAAATATTATTGAGGGGACATTTTATAATATCAAAATCGTTGACTCTTTAGAGTATGAATTATTTGGTCAAATTATGGAGTAATAATGAAGAAAGTAGCCTTAGTTTTAATTTTTTCAATACTTTTTATTTCAAACATATCGGCTCAGTATATGTCGAGCCCAAAATTGAGTGGGGTTGGTCTTCCATTTTTTCAGGCTGGGATCTTTCGAACTTTTGATGACGCGGGTGAGAACAGAATTGTTCGTTTGTATTTTCAGATCATGAACGACGATCTGACGTTTTTAAAAAAGGATGACATCTTCGAAGCGGAAGTTCAGTTCGATATATATATAAACAATCAGCAAAAAGAATTTGTCTTCAATCGGACAATTAATAAAGAAATAAAGACCCCTTTATTCGAAGAAACAAATTCGCGTAAAATTAAAAATTCTTATACCACTGATATTTCCTTGCCTCCAAATATTTATGATGCCGTTATCACTGCCCTGGATAAAAACAGTAACAAGCAGGTAAACCGGAAAATTCATTTCGAACTCGAGGATATTAAGTCAAAGGACTTTTTATTGAGTGATATCCTCTTCTTCCAGGATTATCAAACCGACAGTTTGGGGAATATTTCTAGTTTTGAACCCAATTTGACCAGTAACTTCAGCGGAGAGAATAAGCATTTTTATTTTTATTTTGCATCAATCGTCGATAAACCTCAGGATACTCTCAACGTAAAATATACCATCCGAAATGCCTCTGGCACAGTGGCCCAGGTGAATGAATATTCTCTGGTAAAAGACGAGCAAAGAAGCAATCACTATATCCGGATTAATCGTCATCAGTTTGATCAAAGCCGATACGAGCTTGAAGTGATCGGAAGTTACCACGGAAAGGCGATTACTTTAAGAAAAATATTCTCGTTTTACTGGACAGAGAGTCCACAATCGCCTAAAGATTTGGATAAAGCACTCGAGCAAATGCGCTATTTATTGGAAGCAGATTCCATAGGCTGGGCTTTAAAACAGCCCTATGAGAGCAAGCGGGCCTATTTTGACCGCTTCTGGAACCGAATGGATCCCAACCAAGAAACCCAGAAAAATGAATTGATGGACGAATATTTTCTCCGGGTCAATTATGCCAACGAAAATTTTTCCACCCTAAGTGTAAATGGGTGGCTAACAGATAGAGGGAGAATCTTTATCAAATTTGGCCAGCCGGACGATATCGAGAGACACCCTTTCGAAATTGATTCTGTCCCCTATGAGGTGTGGCGTTATTACAGTGTAAGGAAAATATTTGTGTTCATAGACCGAACGGGATTTGGCGATTATTATCTGCACCCGGATTATATTGACCAGGAATTTAATTAATCTGAATCAATCCGGTATTTGAGTAATCGATTTATTTTAGTAAAAAGGCTTACTTTCGAGAAGAAAGAATTAGACCACGAAAAATTTGTTACAATCTGGGTTTTGCCAAATGAAAAAATACCTCTGGTACTTCTTCCTGGCTTTTTTTGTCCAATATCAATCAGGACATACCCAATCATTCAAAGTAAAACCATATCTGGCTTATTCCCAGGTGCGAATGGACGATGTGAACAGGGATATCGCGAACAGAGTTGATCAATTGCGAAATTTAGTCGATCAACCTCTACTCTTACCCGAAAAATTGAATGGTAATTACGGATGGGGTATTCAGGTTCAGTACCACCTTAGCGAGAACTACTTTTTAAATTTAAATACCTACTTTTTTAAAGAAGAAACCAAAAGTGAATATTTCCAAGAAGGTCCCCCGAATTCGGTAAACTTTTTATTTAAACGTCAGATTGAATACATTGAAGCGAGTGTGGGACTAAAATACTATCTGGGATACAACACCTGGAAACGTGTCAATTTTTATTTGGGGGGTGGTATAGGGTTAGGTTTTGGTTGGACTGATGCACTAACCAAATACACGGATGGAACGAATAGAGTTGATAACTCGGGACAGTATTCATCTACCGCCCTGATCGCTAATTTTATGGGCGGTGCAGAAATTCGATTGACCCCTTATTTGTCCCTTTTTCTCGAAGCAGGTTACCGACTGGCCAATTTACAGCAGATGAATGGAAGAATTAATGTCGATCAGAACTTCCCGGGAATCTCAAATGGCAGATTGGAGGTCTCCGATTCGAATTATACACCGGAAGAAATATATGATTTTAGCGGCTTTTTTATCTCTCTCGGTATCGGATTTATCCTCCCCTTCTTATAAAATGTAGATACTGATTCAATTCCAGAAATTTGCGAGCCAGATCAGGTTTCTGAAGTGGAATTGATATTTCTATTTTGAACAAAGAAACATCCTCCTAAAAATTTTGGATCGATCAACTTCAATCAAAAAATTCCGAAAATATAAGATAGAAATAGCCCGAAACCGGATTCGTTTTTTGTGGTATACAAGGTAGAAAAGGCAGAGGATATGATAATGGAATTATTTTATGATCCCTATTCCCTGGCAATTATAATCTTTATCATATTTACCATATTTCTTTTTCAACTTCTGGTTATTCTGAGAATCAAAAAAATATTACAGCAGATATCGTTTTATATTGAGAGTATATCCCGATTTTTCTACCGGGTGGGGATTTCCTCCTCGCTTAAATCTAAATCAGAAATAGTCCCAAAAATTTGCCAAAATTGTAAATACCGGTTATCCTTTATACACATGAGTGAAAATGAAGCAGAAGTTGAGGATTTTTACTACAAATGCAGATTACGAAATGTCGAAATTGTTCTCAAAGATTCGTGTGAACAGTTTGAGCCGGAAACACACCGTCAATAAACCACTATAAAGTTAGTCCATCCCAAGTTTTCTTGAAATTGTTTATCCCTATCGGTTTAATTTTTTCATGAAAGGAGTACATTAGCGTCCGACTCATTATTGAATTTTATTAAAAATTTTGAAAGGGAACTATCCTAGCTGAAATTGGGTAAATTTATCAGGGGTGTGCCGATTGAAACTTAAGCGGGTCCCTCCCGCGGATAGTGCCTCCTCATTGCTTTAATCGGCACTTCCCTTTTTTATTTTGATGTCATCTGAAACCGACTCGATTTATTTATAGCTTACTTACAAATATAAATGACAGCTTGATACCGGGTGTCATTCAACCTAAATCTTCTTTTTCCAATTAAAATTTTTCACCCGAGTTCTGCTTAAAATATCTGGATAAATCTGATCCAATTTCAGATCGTTTTCCATCAGTTGAAGGTCTTCAAAGCTGGAGCGTAACTCCGGATGTTTGGGGGTAAACAGACTGCAACAATCATCATGGGGCTGGATCGATACAGAATAGGTTCCAATTTGCTTAGCTAGCTCAATTATTTCTTCCTTATCATAGCCCAACAAAGGGCGGAGTATGGGAAGGTTGGTAAACTGATTAATAGAACAGATGTTACTTAACGTTTGGGATGCAACCTGTCCAACATTTTCACCCGTTACCAAAGCACCTGCTCCTTCTTTCCTGGCAACTAATTCAGCTACCCGCATCATTACCCCTCTGAAAAGTAATATCCGATATTCATTTGGGCTATTCCGGGCAATAGTATCCTGAATTTCAATAAAGGGTACAAGATATAATCTTGATTTAAATTGAAATTTGGTCAGAATCTCCATCAATTGAATTGTTTTTTCTATTGATTTTTTTGAGGTAAGGGGCAGGGTATGGAAATGAACGAAAATAATTTTAATCCCCCGCCGCATAATTTTCCAGGCAGCTACCGGCGAATCGATTCCAGAGGAAATAAGAGCAATAACTTTTTCTTCTTCAAAAACAGGCAATCCCCCAGGTCCATTTTCCCGACCGATCGAGATTAATGCTTTTTTATTAAAAATCTCGATTAAACAGACAATCTCAGGTTTTTTAAGATCGACGTCTAAATGCTTAAATCGAGATTTAATGGTTCTTCCTACAATTTGGTTTAACTGGATTGAGGTATGTTCAAAGTTTTTATCCGCTCGTTTAGTAGCAACTTTAAAAGTGTTCATTTTACTATCTTCGAAAAGGGATACGGCTGCCCTAACAATTTCAGCTTCAGTTGCGGGTGTGAGAATCGCTTTCGAAAAAGAAGAAATACCAAAAACATTCTTTAATCGATTTTTTATATCCACCCAATCTGAATCCTCTTTGAGCGAAATGATAATTCTGCCAAATTCACGGCGCACAGGGCCGATATTAGTATCACTTAATATCCTGACAATATTTTTTCGAAGCTGGTTTTCGAACCGAACTCTGTTTTTTCCTTTTAAACCAATTTCGGAGTAGTGGACAACGATACAATCTTTATTCATGGGTTTTCTTTCCTGGTAATAGCTCAAATAAAGCACTAATCAAAAAATAATCCGATTTAATAAAAGTATATTAATCTAACTATGATAGATATAAATATATCAGGGTAAATTCAAATTTTAAGATTATTATTGCGATTTTTAAGAGTGTTTGGTAGATTAAAATAGCTTAAGAAACTAATTTCACAACATTATTAGGAGAACACTATATGTCTGACAAAAAAGCAGATTTGGCTGGTCCCGGCATTGGTAATTACACTGATCTTGAAAAGGTACTTCCAACAGATTACCTGCCATTGCTTCCGCATAAAAAGAGGATGGAGGCACTATTTGAAGTTAAAAAATATATTGAAGAGAACCTGTGTAAAGAATTAAATCTTCAAATGGTTCAGGTACCCTTGATTGTCGATCGTAACAGTGGTATGAATGATTATTTGGATCGGGACGGTTCCCGAACACCCATTGAATTTCATATATCCAACGATTATAATAAAAATCCGATTGATGCTCAGGTAGTACAGGCAGCTACAAAATGGAAGAGGTTTGCCTTAAAGCAATTCGATTGTGAAATAGATGAAGGCATCTGTACCGATATGCGTGCAGTTCGTAAAGATTATTTCCTGGATCACGATCATTCCAGCTACGTCGATCAGTGGGATTGGGAACGAGTGATGACTCCCGATCAACGGAATCTCGATTTTCTCAAAATGATTGTAAAAAAAATATGGCGGGTACTCTATGGTGCCGGACAGTATGCCAAAGAGAATTTCCCCGAATTAAAAACGGATAAATATTCTGATTTCCCGGAAGAGCTCACCTTTTTACACGCCGAAGAAATTTTAGAACGTTACCCTGATCTGCCAAGAAAAGAGAGAGAGACAAGAATATTGCAAGATTATCCGGCAGTCTTCATTATTGGAATAGGATGGATTTTAAAAGACGGTTATCCTCATGAGATGCGAGCCGCCGATTATGATGATTGGGTTACCGAAACAATTTCTAAAAATGGTCAGGCAATGCATGGCCTCAATGGTGATATCCTGGTCTGGAATCCGGTCACAAAACGTCGGCATGAACTCACTTCTATGGGAATCCGGGTTAATAAAGAAACATTGAAAAAACAACTGGAAATAACCAGTCAGTTGGATTTCCTGAAATTACCATACCACAAAATGATCCTTAATGATGAAATACCGCTGAGCATCGGTGGGGGAATCGGTCAATCGCGTACTTACATGTATCTTCTCCGAACAGCACACCTCGGAGAAGTGAGTGTTACGGTTTGGCCCCAAATTTTAAAAGATATGTGTAAGAAGAAAAATATTTTTGTTCTGGAATAAAAGTCTAGAACTTAACCAATTAATCTACTGTATTTCAAAAGCACCTGTGAAGAAGATTTTCCCGGGTGCTTTTTTATATAAACATCTGGATGTATTCTCCAGAAGCAGGGGCTATAAAAACAATTTCTCAGATAATTATTTTGAAAGGAATGAAATTAAGTTATCTCTGGACTTAAGCGGGTTAATCTTGTCTTCAAATTCCAGAACAATACCCTCAATAGGTGCTCTTATCTTCACCATGAACTGGAATATATCCGGATAAGGAATGTAACCTTCTCCAATGGTACAATAAGAATTTCTTTCCTGCGTCGGTTTCATCGCATCGATTAAATGCAAAAGTATCGGAATTCCTCTATTCCCAAAATAATTGAATAACTCAAAACACCATTGTAGCGCTTCCTCAATTGTAAACTCCCGTGATGCATTAAAAAATCGAGGAATATCTATCACCGGGGCTAGATTAAATTGCTGGCTATTTGCCAAGGTGAACAGGGCAAGATATTTCCTGATATTTTTTTCAGCATTTATTTTACCCTGAGAGCAAAAATAATTTTCTAAATAGAAAACCGGTTTATGATCTGAAAAAGCTGAAATCACATCTAACATTTCTTCAAGATGAGCGCTTTCATCGAAATGAATGATCAATTTCCCCTCATCAAAATTGGAAACGAATTCAAATAACTTCCTCGAATATTCACTTTCTTGAAATTCGTGGTTTAGAAATCCTTCGGCGTGGAAATAAACTGGTTTACAATTACTTTTGAGCAAATAGTTCTGTAATTTTTTCAGATAAATATGATCATTTAATAGCCCACTATTCAAAAAAATCTGAATGAGATCGAAATTTGATTGTTCCTCATATTTAAGGGTATCAAATACATCGTAACCAAAATTAGCAGACACAGAATTAGCTATCCCAATGGGAATATTCAAGGAAGTCTCCATCATATTTACAAAAATTATTATATTTGTATTGAATCGGGAATCTTTTATTTTAAATTAAAACACGGCGAAAATAGATTCCAAGATAATTTTTAGATTGCGTATTGAATGATGTGAAATCTGAAAACGAATTCTTTAATGACATTTTAGTTAAATATTACTGACAGGTGGTTATGGTTGCCCGAATCTTATCGGCTGCACTCCTGGGAATTGATGCCTATATCGTAGAAGTAGAAACTAATATCGAAAGTAAAACTCTTCCGGGCTTTGCAACTGTAGGCCTACCAGATTCAGCTGTTAAAGAAAGTCGGGAGAGAGTCCAATCTGCCATCAAAAACAGTGGCTTTGAATTCCCTATAAAAAAGATTACCATCAATCTCGCTCCGGCTGATATCCGTAAAGAGGGCTCAGGTTATGATCTACCGATTGCTCTGGGAATCCTTGCGGCCAACGGAATAATCTCTGAATCAAAACTTGAAGACTATGTGATATTGGGTGAACTTGCCTTGGATGGAGCCATACGTCCTATCCATGGTGCACTATCAGTGGCCTGGGAAATCAAAAAGCTGGGATTAAAGGGAATCCTTCTTCCGAGGGAAAATGCCAATGAAGCGGCAATGGCAGAGGGGCTGGAAGTTTATCCTGTTACTAATCTTTCCGAAGCAGTAGATTTTCTTAACAATCAGTTGGATATTCAGCCTTATAAGGTCGATCTGGAAAAAATTTTTGAGGTAAGCAGACTTTACGATATCGACTTTTCCGATGTTAAAGGTCAGGAACATGTTAAAAGAGCTCTGGAAGTTGCAGCGGCTGGCGGTCACAATATTTTGATGATCGGACCACCGGGTTCGGGAAAAACAATGCTAGCCAAACGATTACCATCAATTTTACCAGCTCTGACCCTGGAAGAGGCTTTAGAAACGACCAAAATTCATTCTGTTGCAGGCCTATTGCCAGTGGACAAAGCTTTGGTCGCCACCAGACCTTTTCGTTCTCCTCACCATACTATAAGCGATGCCGGCCTGATAGGCGGGGGAAAACTTCCCCGGCCGGGTGAGGTAAGCTTGGCACATTACGGTATCTTATTTCTAGATGAATTACCAGAGTTTAAAAAGAATGTTTTGGAGGTAATGAGACAACCAATGGAAGACGGTAAAGTCACAATATCACGGGCTGTATTGTCTATTACCTACCCCGCTAATTTTATGTTGGCCGCAGCCATGAATCCCTGTCCATGTGGCTATTACACTGATCCCAACAAACAATGCACCTGTACTTCCCAACAGATTCAAAAATATCTCTCCCGGATAAGCGGGCCTTTATTAGACAGAATTGACATCCAAATTGAGGTACCTGCTGTTCGGTATAAAGATCTGGCCGGTCAATCCTCCGGAGAAAAATCTCACCAAATACAGGAAAGAGTTCAGAAAGCTCGAGAAATTCAGAATGCTCGCTTTGATAAAGAAACACACCTTTTTTGCAATGCCGATATGCAGGCAAAAGATATTCGAAGATTTTGCAAATTAGATGAAAATGGTCAGGAATTATTAAAAAATGCTATAACCAAACTTGGTCTTTCTGCTAGAGCCTATGATCGGATTCTCAAAGTGGGAAGGACGATTGCAGACCTGGCGAATCTGCCGGACATTCGGCCTGAGCATATCAGTGAGGCTATTCAATATCGCAGTCTGGATCGACAACTCTGGATTTAAAATAATTGATGGCAAATTTGTATCCGCTAAACATTTCTATCCAAAGACCAGTATGAGAAGCAATGTTTTCATTTTTTATGTTAATATCGGGGGAGTGTTTCTATAAGGAGTGATAAATAAATTATGGCAGGTGCCAAAGTTAACCTAAGAATCGCTTCAACATTTCATCTATTTCCGAATCGAGATCAATCTCGATCTCATCACGAGAACCATCATTAAAAAATATTTCAATGACTCGTTGCTCTGGTTTCCAGGCCTCTTCAGCTTCCATATCCTCGAATTCCTCGAACATCATATAATCAACATCTTCAAAATCTTCAATTACTAAATATTCAACGCCCTCAGCATCCAACTCTAATAATTCACATATATCCCTAAACATTGGATCATCTTGCCCAACTACTCGTGATCCAATGCGACCACTAGATTCCATCAAATCCTCCGATATTAGTTCGAGATGTCAAAATATCCGAAAAAATAAATAACTCCATCGTCTGATCTAATTCATTAGTTCAGTTAAATTACAAATCATTTGCTACTTATTGTTGGCTCGAATTATAGTAAAAGAAATAAATTTAAGCAAAACTAATTTTCTTTTTTTAACACCACGGTATCAGAGTTCAAATTAAAAAATGAGCTAGAAAATACTATTTCTTTTTCGAGGCCAAACATAATATATATTTATTAACATCGCAAATATATATTAGATTAATTCGAAAAATTAAGCTCCGGAAAATAATTGCTAAAATTATGGGCTTAAAATGGTAAAAGCATTTCCATGATTGTTATTCACCTCGAAATCCTATCCCATAATTTAAAAAAAGAGAAAGAATGAAAACTGTTCTTATTTAAGGGGGGAAAGAAATAATAGATCTTTTAAAGTCTTAGTCGATAATAAAAAAGAAAGGGTCTATTTTGCATCAATGCACAGCTTTAGTCACTTTACCAGCCTGTAAGCAACTAGTACAAACTGTAATTCGCTTATTTTTTCCGTCTATAATTGCTCTAACTTTTTGCAGGTTTGGTTCAAATCGACGTCTTTTTTTATTATTGGCATGACTGACATTATTACCGTATATCGGTTTCTTTCCACAAATCTCACAAACCTTGGCCATTTGTCTTACTCCTGTTAACTTAAAAATAAGCTTTTAATATAACATTAAAAAATTTTTAAACCAAATGACTTCATTTTTTTTAACAAAAAAAATTTAGGAAAAATTATATTTTTTTGATATAGTTGATTTCTTACAACTTATAACTTCCTGTTTAACGTGAAACTAAAAAATTATTTTTTTTATTTAACTTGCTTGTTTTTCATAAAAAATTTTTATACAATATTTCACCGCGAAGGTATCATTTGTTCTATAAAGTCTGCCATTATTTAGGTTTCAAATAAATTTGTAAGCCGCTTTCAGAATTACTGAACCTGTTAAATAGGAGGAATGTTGTAACTCATGTCGAAAGCTTCAGCACGGCCAGTGACGGATACTGAATTCACCAATGATAGCCTCCAGTTAAAGTGGAAGAAATGTTTAGAACTCATCAAGGACGAAATCTCTCCTCAAGGATTTCGGACATGGCTCTCTCCAATCATTCCGGTTAGTTTTGTAGATGAAATCCTCATTTTAAGAGTCCCTTCTCAATTTTTCTTTGAATGGTTAGAAACACATTATCAGGATAAAGTGCTGGAAGCAGTAAAAAAAATATACGGATTAAGAACAAAAATCGAATACCTGGTTGCCTCCACTCCTGATAAACCCATAGCTGCGCTGAGTGATCTTCAGACGGCCGAGGATAATCTCCCAGAGAAAGATACTCAAACAGATGATCTCAATGAGAATTTGGATTCTCGTTACCACTTCGAAAATTTTATCGTTAAAAATGATAACGAATTAGCACTAAGAGCTGCACAAACTGTAGCTAAAAATCCAGGCAAAACAGATTTTAACCCTCTCTTTATTTACGGTTCTTCCGGATGTGGAAAAACCCACTTATTATATGCCATCGGCAATAATATTAGTGAGAATAAAAAAAGAAAAAAAATTCAATATTTGAGTAGCGAAAATTTCTTAAATAAATATATTTCTGCCCTTCAGTCAAAACAAATGGATGTATTAGCCAATAATTTTCAAAAAAACGATATATTATTAATCGATGATATTCAGTTTCTTTCCAATAAGAAGAAATCTCAGGAAGGTCTTTACTACTTTTTGGCTGAAATGGAGAGAAAACGGAAACAAATTGTGATTTCCGCCAACCAGGCACCCGGACAACTCCTCGGATTTGATCCCAGGCTTCTCTCCTTTTTTCAGAAGGGATTAATCATAGATTTAATTCCCCCAAGTTATGAGACCCGCCTGCAGTGGATCAATAGTTTTTGTGATAAAACAAATCTAATGATTTTACCGGAGGTTAAAGATTTCTTAAGTCACTCTATTTTTGATGGCCTTCAACAGATGAGAGCAATCATGGTAAGGATTGCGGCACAGTCTTCACTGATTGGCAAACCTGTTTCCATTTCAAATATAAAACGAATCCTGACCCAAATTGATGTAAATTGGGCGAAAAAAAACAGTTCCTTTCATCATCTTCAACCCATAAAAATTGAAAAAATTATTAAATCGGTTTCTGAATATCTGAATATCCCAGAAGATATTCTGACCGGTTATTCCCGGCAAAGAGAAGTTACATTTGCCAGACAAATTGCAATTTTCCTTTCAAAGGAACTTACCGGGGAATCTTTGAAATCAATCGGATACCATTATAGCGACCGCCACTATACAGCTATTTTACATAGTTATCGAAAAATCCAAAAGGAAATGAAAAATAATCCGGCGATCCGTAATTTAATAATTGATATCAAAAACCAATTATCCTCCGAGTAAAAATTTTTTATCCATATTTACTTCTGATCACTTCCTACAATCTAGTCATCATTAAAAAGAATTATACCAATTCTATCTATTCTGAATAATTTATTTAGCACGGAACCTTCCCTTTTTATTTCTTGTGTAAGTGATGAAATCTGATTATTATTTGAACTTAACTTAGCTAATTTAGATATGATGATTAAATTAAAAACTTATCTCTGGATATTATTAATACTTTCATTTTCTGTTTTTCTGATGGTCAAATCTTCGGTTTCAGAGATCCCCGATAGTATGCAGGTAAATTTGAACCAGGATACCACCACAGTATCAAACAAAGATTCACTAACAATAGCAACTGATTCCCTTCCCCACCAACTGGATCGTGTTATAAATAATAACGCTTTTCATGTGGGTGAAAAATTAAGTTTTAATGTGCGTTATGGCTTTATAAAGGCCGGTGAAGCCTCAATGGAAGTAAAAGGAAAAGTACCAATCAGGGACCGAGAAGCTTATGAAATCATCTCAACTGCAAACTCTACTGGAACTTTTGACTTTTTCTTCAAGGTCAGAGACAGAGTGGAAAGTTATATAGACACCCAAGGTTTATTTTCATGGAAATTCAACAAGAAATTACGGGAAGGATCCTATAAATTTGACCTTCTAGTGGATTATGATCAATATAACGGTAAAGCTTTAATTGATATGATCAGATATAATGATGATGACTCATTAACCATTCGAAAGCAGGAAAATTTTACGGTGGACATCCCTCCTTATGTTTTGGATATACTAGCCGCATTTTACTATGTCCGCACACAAAAATTACGGGTTGGAGTGCCAATTTATTTAACAAATCATGATAACAAAAAAGTATACGATTTGAGGGTCATCGTACAGAAGAGAGAGACTGTCAAAGTGAAGGCTGGAAAATTCAAATGTATAATGGTGCAGCCTCAATTAAGGGGGGAGGCAATATTTAAACAAAAGGGCGAATTGTGGGTGTGGCTGAGCGATGACGAATATAAAATTCCGGTTCAAATGAAAAGTGCTGTATTTGTGGGAAGTATTACGACAGAATTAACAAAAATAGAAGGTATAAAACTTCCACTTCCATCACAAATAAAATAGTTCACTCACTTATTTTAAAAATAAAATTTACTTAATTATTGGTTTTTTCCGATTTTTATTTTGAAAAGTAATCAACATTACATATTTTTGGTCTTTTGTTTTGATAACGTTTTACGTCAAACCCTTAATAGATCATTCATATAAGCAGAAGGAAAAAATATGGATGTTATTGTAGAAAACCCCCAAGAAATCCAATCAGCAGAAATCATCGTCGGTATCCCATCATACAATGAGGCGGACTGCATTGCATTTCCAACCGATGTTGCCAGCAGGGGTTTGTTAAAGTATTTTCCCCACAAAAAACCTGTTATAATAAATGTCGATAATCATTCCCCGGACGGAACAAAAGATGTTTTTTTAAGCACCCCAACAAAAGTCCCCAAAGTATACATTTCAACACCTCCGGGTGTGAAGGGTAAAGGAAATAATTTTCTCAATCTGTTTAAAGCAGCAGTAGAATTGAGGGCCGAAGCAATAATTGTTGTCGATGCCGACCTAAAGAGTATCACACCTAACTGGATTCGTTATTTGGGTGAGCCCCTTATGGGAAGATTTGATTATGTAACACCAATCTACGCACGTCATAAGTATGATGGAACGATTACCAATCATATTGCTTATCCCCTATTACGGACTCTTTTTGGAATACGTGTAAGACAACCGATCGGAGGCGATTTTGGGTTCTCCGGAAAATTGGCCCGGGCATTTCTATCCGAAAAATTGTGGAGTGACAAAATTGCAAATTTTGGAATTGATATCTGGATGACCACTATCGCAATTGCCCGACATTTTAATGTCTGCCAGGCATTCCTGGGAACACCCAAAATTCATCGTGCAAAAGATCCGGCTGCGGATCTAACCATGATGTTTAAGCAGGTAGTCTCAACTATGTTTGACCTGATGATCGATTTTGAATATCTCTGGAAATACATCAGTGAGAGTCGCCCAAGCAGTATTTACGGATTCGGACTTGGCGTTGTTGAAAAACCACCTGCAGTTAATGTGGATACTGATAAACTCTGCGAAAGTATCAAAAGAGGATTTAAGAAATATGCCAAAATCTGGGAGCAGATAATCAGTATGCCCGACTATTCGGAAATTCAGAAATTCAGAGAAAACAAAGATATTAATCAATTTTATTATCCCAGCAACCTTTGGGCACGGATATTATTTAACTTCGCCGTCGCGTATAAAAATAATGAAATTGACCGGGATTTGCTTTTGGAGGCTTTAATTCCTTTTTACCATTCACGAGTGCTCTCATTTGTAAACCATACCCAGGGGATGGAAACCCGGGAGTCTGAAGAATACCTGGAAAATATCAATCGAATTTTTGAAGCGGAAAAATATTATTTGCTTGAGAGATGGAATGAAAGAATACTGGAAACAAAAATTTTTAAGTCATGATAAAATTTTTTTGTCTGCCAGTATTGACTTGATGTCTTAACTTCCAACTGGATTTCTCATCATTTGGTATTTTCTAAAATTAGAAATCTCATCCTTCATCGCATTCATAACCAGAGCAACAACAGTTGCATCATCCATGAAACCCATTGCCGGAATAATATCGGGAATAAGATCCATCGGATTTACAAAATAGATAATTGCAGCCAAGGCTAAAATAATAAATCGCCAAGGAATTTTGGTATATTCTCCCCTAAGATAAGATTTAATTAAAGCACTCAAATCTTCAATATCAGAAAACATTTCCCGAATTTGTTTCTTTTTTTGCTTAGCTTTCTCCAGGGCCTCGGTTAGAATTTCCTTTACCCTCTCTTGTTCCTTGACCATTAAATCCGCTGTGCTCACTGCTTTTTTGAAATAAATATTTTCCTTCATTCACCTTCCCTCTGAGTATTCAAATTTGTGTAAAATTCTAAATGCTCTATTCCAAAATTATTTTTCATACCTAAGTTTCACTATTTTTATAATTGAATAACTGAATTGTTCCAAAAAACTGAATTGCATATTCTAATCTATATCCGAAATAAAATGTTTAGTTCAAATGTTTCTAGGGAGAGCATTCATAGCTGAAAACATACAATCAAATTCGAATCCAGAAACAACAAAACTATTTCTACTCTGTCTGTTTTTTCTCATACAATGATCTGATGTATTGTCTCACCAGGGAATTCCGACAGGCTGCATTATCACACGGTTCAAGTTTACTGTCGGTGAGACATAATCCTCTGCAGCTCGCCGATAAAATTGCACTTTCTTTGGAAAAATAATTCGGGATTAAATCAAGAACGTCATACAACGGAATTGCAACTGTGGTATTACAACCTGAATTATTATGATGAAACAATAAAATACTTTTACTCCCATCCAGAAAATGCGCCTGAAAACCAAGAGGCGTAAGATCTTCCATTTCCAGGAACTCCTCCCGGGTTTTCCAGATTTTACTGCATTTCTGACATTTTTTAAAATATTGCATATGTTCCAAATCCATACTGAGACAATACAGTTTAGTAAAAATAATCACTAATTTTATTTTAGGATTCTACCCGATTTTGTGGTTAAATTTAACAATTATTTTGAATTAATACCGCAAATAATTTCGACTAAATTAAAAAGTTAATGGAATATAACTCATAACATGAAACCAAAACTCATTGTACACGGCGGCGCCTGGAATATTCCTGAAAGAATACACAAAGCCCACATCGAAGGCTGCCTAAATGCCATTAGGCAAGTATATCCGGAATTACAGAACGGTTTACCCGCTCTGGATGCAGTGGAGAAAGCTGTAAATATTCTGGAGGAAGACCAAACCTTCGATGCAGGTCGGGGCTCTTTCCTGAACGCCATAGGTGAAGTTGAGCTTGACGCGATTATCTGTGATGGCAGCACTCTAAATTATGGAGCTGTGGCGGCTATTCAAAATATTCTCTATCCGGTAAGTTCAGCAAAACTGGTTATGGAAAATAGTGAACACTGTTTTTTAGTAGGACCCGGAGCGCAGCAATTCCTGATTAAAATGGGAGTCAAACCGGTTAAAACCGAAGAACTTCTCACCAGAAGGGAGTTATTATTTTATCAGAGAATGAAATCCGATCCCAAATTCACCACTCGGAAACCATTCGAACCTTTTCCCAAAGGGACTGTTGGAGCAGCGGCTTTAGATACCAATGGAAATCTTGCTGCAGCAACATCTACGGGTGGGACTCCAAGAAAATTACCGGGACGAGTGGGTGACTCTCCGGTGATTGGTGCTGGCGCTTATGCTGATAACCAACTAGGTGCGGTTTCTGCAACTGGTTTCGGTGAGCCAATTCTTAAGGTACTGTTGTCCAAAACGGTCTGTGATGCATTTTCCAGAATGACAGCTGAGAAGGCGGCAAAATTTGGTATAGAGTTGATGAAAAAGAGGGTTGATGGATTGGGAGGTATCGTCGGCATAAAAAAAGATGGTTCCTATGCTTACTACCATAATACTGAATACATGGCCTATGCTTATTTTGATGACAAGGCAGGATTTGTATCAAGCATAAAATGCAATTCTGATTAACGATCCCATTTTTTCAGCGCCTTCAGCAAAGCCCGAAAATCTTTAGGAGGCTCAATTTCGAATTGAACCAATTTTTCCAGTTCGGGATGATAAAACTCCAAACGCCAAGCGTGAAGACTCAGGCGGGACATTAAACTGGTTTCATATTCCTCTTTTCTTCTCCTGCCACCCCATTTGATATCAAAGATGTTTAACTCGGATCGGTTACTGTACATCGGATCTATTGCCAATTGATAACCGATAGACTTGAGATGCACCCGAATCTGATGTGTGCGTCCTGTTAAGGGATGCACTTGCAGCAACGAAAAGTGTTTATATCTTTCCAGAACAACAAATTCAGTGGCAGAAGGTTTCCCATCCGGATGAATTGAGACCCTACCTTTCCCCGAATAAAGGATTGGAGCTTCAATTTTACCTTTATTTTCTATAGGAACACCGCCAACTATTGCTAAATAGCTTTTTTTAATTCTATTGTTCTCGAATTCATCATTTAAAAACCGGTGGAATTCAGACGTCCTGGCAAACATTACCAGCCCACTGGTTTCTTTATCAATCCGGTGAACTACAAATAATTCAGTATTGGATGCCTCATTTTTTTTCAACTGTTTTTGCAAAAGATCAATCAGATTCAGTGCATCAGGATTCCAGTGATCCGGGATAACCAACAAACCTGCAGGCTTATTTACGATAAGAATTGCATCATCAAGATGGATAATTTCAATAATGTTCTTTTGCTTGTTCTCATCACGATAGGTAAAATTCTGCACAGATGTTTATCCGAGATGCTTTAATTTTTCGATATCTTTATTTTTACCCAAAACCACCAGACGATCATTTATCTGAAGAACTTCATTGGGAGAAGGAATAATTTGATTTATCTCACCCTCTTCATTTTGCCGCTTCAGCATCAGAACCTGAACACCATAAACCGCCCTCAGGTCGATATCTTTAATACTTTTATTAGTAAATGATGGCGGAACTAAAATTTCTGACATAACATAGTCGTCGATAAAATCAATGGTCTCCATTCTTTCCAGAAGATGCACAGATCCGGATAGCTCATTACTCAGGTTTCTTTTCACTAGTTCACGATTATAAATATCAATGACGTCTTTTCGGTTAACCGCACCAATTATTTTAGTTTCCACACGGGAATCAACCACTGGCAATTCCTCAAGATCATATGAACCAAAAATTTTCATAACACTATCCAGATCATCTGCTAACTTGAGTCGTGGGATATCAGTATTCACCAAATCCAGGGCAATAATCAAATCAGTTAAATAATCCTGATCCAGAAGTACCCGCCGCACATCCTGCAGAGAGATCGATCCAACAAATCTATTTTGATGATCAATTATGAAAAACTGGGTATTGGGCCTGCTTACTACCAGTTCCAGAAGTTCATTGAAATGTAGGTCAGGTCTGATGATAACCGCATTCTTATTTAGCACTTCCGAAACATTTAGTGATCGTAAAATATTAATTTCCCGGCCCTGGAAGAGGTCGATTCCACGCCGAATTAACTTTAAAGTGTAGATAGATTCTTTTTTAAGTTTGGTCGCCAGCACCGTAGCAATGATTGAAGAAATCATCAGCGGGAGAATAATGGCATAATCATTGGTCAGTTCAAAGATAATTAAGATCGCAGTGATGGGTGCATGCGTCGCCCCGGCCACCACCGCACCCATGCCTACCAGCGAATAAGCTCCGGAAGTAGCCGAATATTGGGGAATAATTTGATGAACCAGGGCCCCGAAAAACCCACCGGTCATCGTACCCAAAAAAAGTGAGGGTGCAAAAATACCACCTGAACCACCTGATCCCAGACTCAAACTGGTAGCAATAAGCTTGGCAAATATGAGGGCAAACATAACAAACCAGGGCAACTGACCGAGCAAAGCCAGATTCATTGAGTTATAGCCAACCCCATAAATATGTGGAACAAAAACACCGATAACCCCAACCAGAAGCCCACCTATGGCGGTTTTAGTAATCTGATTCATCTTTAAGTCATCAAAATAATCTTCAAGTTTGTAAAGGGTATTAATAAAAAGCACTGCCACCAGACCAGCCAGTATTCCTAAAATTGCATAAGGAATTAATTCTATCGGACTCACCAGATTATACTTAGGCACTTCAAATGCGGGAAAGTCTCCCAGGAAGAGTCTCGAGACAACTGTTGCCATTACCGAAGCAATAACGATGGGAGTAAATTGAGCCACACCAAAATCTCCCAGGATAATTTCCACACTAAACAGAGCACCGGCAACCGGGGCATTAAATGCAGCAGCAATACCGGCGGCAGCTCCACAAGCCACAAATATTTTCATCCGTTGCGGATTTACTTTCAGAAACTGGCCGACCATTGAACCTAACGATGAACCAATTTGAATCACCGGACCTTCCCGACCGGTAGAACCCCCGGATCCGATACAAATAGCTGAGGCAAACAGTTTGGCAATTACCACCCGTGTCCGGATGATACCATTCCGCAAGGCAATGGCCTCCATGACTTCGGGTACACCGTGTCCCTTGGCTTCTTTGGCCACAAAATAGACAATTGCTCCCACGAAAAGACCACCAACCGCAGGAGCCAGGAGTTTAACATAGAAGGGAAGTCCAATGATATATTCCAGCGAAGCATTCCAATCCCCCCAGAATATTTTATTGAATAATTTGATCATAAATTTGATGCCAACGCCGCCCAATCCACCCAGTACGCCGACGAAAATGGCAACAATAATCATGAAAGTATGTTCGGTAGATCTGAATCTGAGGAAAGCACGGTACGAAAATGAATTAATACTGTGCTGAAATTTTTCAAGCACCCTATTCATTTGCAATTATATCTGCTGTGGTTCGAAGAATGATGCAACAATTCATGATTCAATTTATATTACAAAAAATAATAATAAAATGATAAAAACAATTGTATATTTTTAAAAGTTTTAAGACGACCCGGAATATTTTACAGGAGTACCGATGAAATCCCGTTTTAAAAAATTAGACTTTCAGAAGGTAAAAACATATTCAATACATGATCGGTTTAGTAAAGTAACACCTCAGGATTTCGCCAAAATTATTTCCTCAAAATCCACAATAAAGCATTTTTTAGACTCCCTGCCGGAAATTCTGGTCGGAAAAGACTTCAAGGAATTCATTCGACTTTACTTGAAAGCAATCAAAGAAAAAAACACAATTATTTGGATGATTGGGGCACATACCATAAAATGTGGCTTAAGTCCTTTGATCATCGAACTGATGAAGGAGAAAAAGATAACTCATCTGGCCATGAACGGTGCCGGAGCTATCCATGATGTGGAAATTGCCATGTGGGGTAAAACCAGCGAAGACGTCGCTTCCGGGCTTAAGGATGGGAGCTTTGGTATGGCCAGGGAGACGGCTGA
>CAYVKM010000015.1:0-7457 GCA_964452045.1 uncultured Calditrichaceae bacterium | reverse complement strand
TCGAGTTAAATTTACTTGATAAGTTGTGTCACCCTGTTCCAAAAATGATATATGAAAATTTTTTACATCCATTTGGGAATGAATATCCTGGCTGACTGCAAAAGCAATTAGAACCGATAGGAAAATCGTAATTCGAATAACCATTTATCATCCTTCAGATCAATAGTTTGGGCCAATTGCATGGCTTCATTGAATTCATATAGATAGGCATCCACATAGGCGTCTACCATGGTGAGCAAATATCCCAGGGTAAAATACCAGCTGTAAAGATTGCGCTTTCCCTGAAAATCCGGATTTTTTTTATCCCTCCACTTCAATTCGTAATAATAGATGTGGTACGCCAGGAATGCATTCAGGGAAAAAGCCACACCAGCTTTAATGTATTGATGATTATAAATTTGCCCCCATCCTGGTAGTATTGCCGATCTGGCCACAGCCCCCCAAGGTGATTTTACCGGTCTGTCCGACATCAATAAAGTAGTATCAATTTTTTGCTCCACCAGGAGGCTGCTGTGAAATTCACGGGAAGTATATTGCTGGCACAGAATATTGCTGGTAAACAAGCCTAATATAAAAATAAAACTAAAAGTAATTTTATTTCGGATCAAATTCATAATCTATTTTTAAGTTTACAGTAAATAATTTCTATAATCTTTCCATTATCTTATTATTAGCATGCGTTTCATTTTAGAATAATCTTTAGTTTTAATACAATAAAAATAAAATCCACTTGATACTTCTCTACCTATCTCATCTTTCGCATTCCAGGTTAACTGATGTTCACCTGCATTTAAAAATTGGTTATCTAAAATCCGAGTAACTCGTTTTCCGGTAACATCGAAAATTTCTAAACTTACTTTATTTCTTTTTTTCAGAACAAAACTGATTATTGTGGTTGAATTAAAGGGATTTGGATAATTTTGGAGCAAGTCAAATTTATTTGAAATACTTGTATGTATCTTGGGACTATTTATTGGCAGAAATGTGGTATCCCCATAAAGTATGCCATTAATTACAGCACCTCTCAAATAAATTGAACAACCTAAATCATGTGAACCACCATGATATATCAAGCCCAAATTTTCTGCCAAGGTACTACCATACCTTACGAGTCCCGTGTTCCAGGTAGAATCTGGTGCTGAAAAATAAAAAAAAGCTTTTATAGTTCTCAAAGATCCAAAAATGTATTCTTCATAGACACTATCCAATCTTGCCAGTTCATAAACATTAGAAGGATAAGCGTACATTACCCATTGATCTCCTTGTTGGGCATAAAGTTTATAAATTAAAAAATCAGGGAGTCCACCAATCTCGTGGTGATAAACGTGGTTCAGCGTGTCTATCAAAAAATGTCCGGAAGGATAGCTTTCTCTATGGCTGAAGTAATAATTTTCAAACAGTATATGAGTGTTTCCATCCTCATCAACTGAATCCAGTGCAATAATCGCTTGAAATGTATCTAATATGGCACCGGTATAAAAATCTACTTCGATATATTCCCAAATATCTCCCAAATGATGTGGAAAAAAATCATCTGTATTGTATAATTGTTCCCAACCCGGTACTGCTGCTGATCTGTCAACAGCTCCCCAGAGTAATTTTACCGGTCTGTCCGACATCAATAAAGTGGTATCAATTTTTTGCTCCGCCAGGAAGCTGCTGTGAAATTCACGGGTAGCAAATTGCTGAGAGAAAAGTTTACCAGCAAATAATCCTAAAGTAATAATGAAATAAAGGATCATTTTATTAAGAATCATATTGAAATCAACTTTTCGTATCACAGTAAATAACTTCTAAAATTTTCGGATGAATTTTGATGTTCAGTTCCTTTAAATCCACCCCCAGAAGCTCGCCATCGGCATGCACGGCAATCCCTGCTTCAGAAACAACATTCAGCTTATCCGCCCTTAACATTTGCACCTGTTTTATATTTATATGCTCACCTTTGATTGCTTTCGGCAGGTTTAAAAATACTTCTCTTTTTTTTAAGCCCCTGATAATACAAATATCAAATAAACCGTCATCAATTTCGGCATTCGGCGTTAGAAAGAAGCCGCCTCCCATAGCGCGTCCGTTCCCAACCGCTATTAAGAAAATCTCCCTGGCTTCAGTATTTCCATTTACTGTTAACATAATATTTTGATTTTTATAGACGAAGACAGTTTTTAAAACGGAATAGAGATAAATTAAAAATCCCCGCAGGCGTCTCACTTTGGAACTTTCAATTACCACCCAGGCATCGAAACCTATTCCCACACCATTGGGGAAATATTGATCGTTCACCTGGCCGACATCTATTTTCTTCCGAACGTTATTTTTTATAACCTTTATCGCTTCGCCCGGATCTTTGGTCAGGTCCAGCATTTTGATAAAATCGTTACCACTCCCAATCGGAATGGCTGCCAGAGTGGTACGGCCAAACATCATGCCGTTTACAATTTCATGGACCGTCCCGTCACCACCTGCAGCGATTAAAACATCGAATTCATTCTTAATTTTACTGGCAATCTCTTTGGCGTGTCCCACATATTCAGTTTTGAAAAGAGTGACATCCCCTAACTTCGCCCTTGCCAGAGTAACAATTTCATCCGCTAATTTCGCCCCTTTCCCCCGCCCCGCATTCGGATTAAGAATTAAGGCATATTTCAGCACAGGAATCCCTCCTGCTGTTTAAAATCCTGATGAACAAAATTAAAATGGAAAATCCTTCTGAATCCGTTATTTAAGAATCGCAATACATTCCATCTCCACCAACACATCTTTTGGCAATCGGGCAACTTCCACAGCTGACCTTGCCGGAGAACTTTCACTGAAATATTGTGCATAAACTTCGTTCATCAAAGCAAAATCGTTCATATCCTTTAAAAAGACAGTAGTCTTAACCACTTCGGACAAATCCGAACCGGATGCCTGTAATACCGCCCGGAGATTTTCAATCACCCGCTTCGTTTGAATATTAATATCATTCGGTTCCAGATTACCAGTCTCAGGATTGATCGGTATTTGTCCTGCAGTAAAGACAAAATTACCGGATATAATCGCCTGATTATATGGCCCAACCGGGGCAGGTGCTTTTTCAGTTTTCACGATTTTTTTCATCGGGTACTCCTCCTAATTTTTTTATCAATCTGAAAGTATTGAAATGAAGGCATTATTCGTATAATTTCTGAACATCACCCTTTCCTTTGCGTAAAACCTGAAGATCATCATTAATCAGGCTGACCACGGTAGATTCCAGAGCATCGGAGAGCCAATCGGCATCAAGCATCAGGTCTACCTGATTATTATATCGATTTTCAATCTCATCCGGATCATTCAATATTTCCGCTGGATCAATATTGACCGAAGTACTAACCAGGGGGTGGCCTAAATTTTCAACCAAGTCATGACACACTTCGCTATCCGGAATCCGGATGCCTATTTCTTTTCGTTTACTTAGCATGATTTTGGGAATTTCTCGTGTGGATGGCAAGATAAAAGTGTATGGGCCGGGAGAACAATGCCGCATCACATGATATGCATAATTTGATATCCGGGCATATGAACTGGCCTGCCTGATATTTTTTACAATAACACTTACCGGATCGAATTTACTTTTACCTTTTATGAAATAAAGCTTTTCCAGTGCACGTTTGTCATATAAGCTGCAACCCAAACCGTAAACAGTGTCCGTGGGATAAATGATGAGTCCGCCTGCCGTTAATACCTCTACTGCATTGAGTATAATTCGCGTGTGCGGATTCTTTAAATGAATATGAAGACGGACCATTTAACTTTCGCGCAAATCAATTATCATTTTAAGTATATTCTATATTAATCTGAAAAAAATAAGATTTCAGCACCCATCTCTCTATTTCATCCTGAAATCCCAAAAAAATAGAACCTTAATTCAGATTTTTCAATAACAAAATAAAATCCCTGGTTAATAGAACTGTTTCGACGATCGAAAAGAGATAATGTAGATTTATAAAATTAAAAGAAGGGGGTGTGTTGAGGGAATATAATTACTAGAGGAGATTCCGGAATTCTATTCGGAATCTTTTTTCATTTCCTTGGCTGTTTTTTTAATATCGTCGGGGGTTGTGCCTGAAGCCCGCAGATTCTCCTGTTTAATCCTCTCGTACACTTCTTCCCTGAATATCGAAATATCACGAGGCGCTTCAATGCCAACTTTTACTTGTTTGCCATCAATATCAACGACGGTGATCTTAATATTATCGCCAATATTAATTGACTCGCCCAACCTCCTTGTTAATACCAGCATAGAATTACCTCATTCGTGTGTTTTTTAAAAATTTAATTAATGAACGCTAAAAAGTCAATATTTATTCATAGGTCTTAAAAATAGATCTAATTCGTAAATTTCTTGAGATTTTACCCTTAAAGATTATCCATTTATTCGCCGGAATCAAGTGAATAAATATAATTTTAATAAAAAAGCAGGTTTCAAATGAAACCTGCTCTACTAAAATAATAATATCTGCTAGAGATAATGTTAACTAAAATGAAATCCCTTAATTCAATTTCTTTTCATCAGGTTCGCTTTTTTCAAATTCCCCAACAATTACCTTGCTTGGTCGGATCAAACGGTCTTTAATTTTATAACCGTGTTGAAAGACACTAATTATCTTCCCATTTTCTTTTTTATCGAAAACTTTCTGCATCATCAGTGCTTCGTGAATTTGCGGATCGAATTCTGCACCGATCGCATCTATTCTTTCCACCCCTAACTCCTTTAGAGACTGTCCCAATTTCTCAAATATCATTTTGGCACCTTCCAGAACCGACTCCTCATTTCCTTCCTTATTTGATTTGGATAACATATGTTCAAAATCATCCAGAACCGGCAATATTTTTTTGATATACTCACCTTTTATATAATCAGCAAATTCCAGTTGTTCTCGCTCAACTCTTCTCTTGTAATTGGCAAATTCCGATCTGAGCCTGATAAATTGATCATTCAAATCTTCGTATTTGACCTTATAATCATCTTTTTTCTTTTTATGCTCTTCATTCGATTTTTTTTCTTTTTTGGAAGTTTCACTACTCAATTTTTCATCGAGATCTTCTTGATCCTTGTCTTCTTTGGAGTGTTCTTTTTCCTCATCCTCAAGGAACTCGATAGGAATCTCCTTGGCATCTTTCTTATGATCCACCATTTTTTATTAAACCTCCTGGCGCAATTAAATACAACAAATTGAATTCTTTTTAGTATCCAGATTAAAAAATGCCGAGGTCATTGCCTTTCGATAGGTAATGACCCCGAAAACATTTTATTTTTTGTCCTTCTTATCCTTATTATTTTCATCGTCCACAACTTCATAATCCGCTTCTTCAACTTTCTCATCCTTTGTTTTCTGAGAATCATCACTACCTTCTGCTCCCGGTTGAGCACCCTGAGCTCCCGCAGATTGTTGATACATCTGAGAAGATGCTTCACTCCAGATCTGATTCAACGCATCTGTCGCGGATTTAATCTCATTAAGGTTTTCAGTCTTAATAGCTTCTTTGAGCCGACTGACAGCCGCCTCAATTTTATTTTTTGTGGCACTATCCAATTTATCACCAAAATCCTTCAAATTCTTTTCGGTTTGATAAACCAACTGGTCACCCGCATTCCGAGCATCAATCACTTCTCGCCGCTTCTTGTCCTCTGCCGCATGGTCTTTTGCATCATTCTTCATCTTATCAATTTCATTTTGACTCAAACCGGAACTCGCTTCAATACGAATACTCTGCTCTTTACTAGTGGCCATATCCTTGGCAGACACATTGAGAATACCATTTGCATCAATATCAAAAGTTACCTCTATTTTTGGTATACCCCGTGGTGCGGGTGGAATGCCGTCCAGGTGAAACTGGCCAAGTGTACGATTATCTCTGGCAAATTCCCGCTCACCCTGGATCACATGAATTTCCACAGAGGTCTGATTATCCGCCGCTGTAGAAAAAACCTCGCTTTTTCTGGTTGGGATAGTTGTATTCGCTTCAATCAGCCGCGTAGCAACATTTCCCAGTGTTTCGATACCTAAAGAAAGCGGGGTAATGTCCAGCAACAATACATCTTTTACATCTCCAACCAACACCCCACCCTGAATAGCAGCACCAACTGCCACCACTTCATCAGGATTTATTCCCTTATGAGGTTCTTTCCGGAAGAAGTCCTTAACCAGTTCCTGAACTTTGGGAATTCTGGTAGAACCGCCAACCAGGATTACTTCATCAATTTCATCAATCTTAAGGCCGGAATCTTTCATTGCCAGTTTGCAGGGTTCGAGCGTTCTGGTTAGCTGGTCTTCAACCAAAGACTCAAATTTCGCACGTGACAAGGTCATTTGTAAATGTTTTGGACCATTGGCATCTGCCGTGATAAATGGCAGGTTAACGTCTGTCTGCTGAGTGCTGCTCAGCTCGATTTTCGCTTTTTCAGCAGCTTCCCTTAAACGTTGTAAGGCCATTGGATCTTTACGGAGATCAATGCCCTGTTCTTTCTTAAATTCTTCGGCGATCCAATCCACAACTCGCTGATCAAAATTATCCCCACCAAGATGGGTATCTCCGTTGGTCGACTTTACTTCAAACACGCCGTCGCCAATCTCCAGAATGGAGATATCGAAGGTGCCACCGCCCAAATCATAGACAGCGATCTTTTCATTTTTCTTCTTATCCAGTCCATAAGCCAATGATGCAGCAGTTGGCTCATTGATAATTCTAAGCACATTTAAACCGGCAATTTCTCCGGCTTCTTTGGTTGCTTTTCTCTGACTATCATTAAAATATGCCGGAACGGTAACTACTGCATCAGTTATCTTTTCACCCAGATAATCTTCCGCAGTCTGTTTCATTTTCTGCAAAATCATAGCAGATATTTCCTGCGGGGTGTACTCTTTATCCCGAATATGGGTTACTGCTAAATTATGGGTCCCAGCTTTAACCTGGTATGGCACCATTTTGGTTTCTTCAGGAACCTCTTCCATCCGACGACCCATAAATCTTTTTATCGAATAAACAGTATTTTCAGGATTAGTAATCATTTGACGTTTGGCCGGTGCCCCAACCAAAACTTCCCCGGCTTTGGTAAATCCAACAACTGAAGGTGTGGTTCTAGCACCCTCGGAATTTGGGATAACTACCGGTTCTCCACCTTCCATTACCGCCACAACAGAATTCGTCGTTCCCAAATCTATCCCAATTACTTTCTTTGCCATTTTTAATTTCCTCCTTAGTGTAAGGCTTTAATTCAAATCACTTTTATTAATATTTCTCATCATTTTATCTCTATCTCAATTCCTCAAACCAAAAAATAATTAACCAATTTCTATCACTCTTGGTTTCATAATTTCTTTCTTGGCAATAACTACTCTTAAAATGCCAGAGTTGTAAGAAGCTTCTATTTGCTGAACATCCAGATCTTTTTCCATCTCAAATATTCTTTCATAAAGGACGTCATGAGTTTC
>CAYVKM010000014.1:41004-58456 GCA_964452045.1 uncultured Calditrichaceae bacterium | reverse complement strand
CGGTAAAATCGCAGCTTTTGAATTGGCATTGATAAAAGGACTTGGATATTAATTTTTGACCGGATAATTTCAGAGAAATAAATTCTTCGCTGTCAAAGGAATCGTTTTTAAGGAAATCCTTTGAATTCTCTTTTATCATAACTCCCTATATCTTCTTATTTAAAATTTTTAACACAAAAAAGCATATTGATATAAAGATATCGGTAAACAATTATACGTATGAAGCCAAGTAACTACTATTATTAAAACAAATGCCCGACAGCAGAAAAGATTTCAGGTAATCGGGATTCTTTCCCAAATAGCTTTAAAAAATGGGGGTGATGATTTACAACAAAATCATCACCCTTCTGATGTCATCATTCCGGTTTAATCATTCTAAATTATTTGAATTCTATTATATCGGCACGGATAAAAACCTTGACTTCGGTATACACCACTAAATTCAAAGCCTCGGAATCGTATCGTAAATTGGCCAGGGCAAGTTTTCGTCCATCAATTTTTCCATGTTCCGCTTCAAAATTTTTCCACAGGTCTTCCAGTGCCTCCTTGTATAACATACCCGTTCCGTTAACCCGGGCTACAGCGAAAGTATTAGTTGCGGCTCCAAGGGGAGCTGAAAAGCCAAGGACATACCCGGCACGAGACTGCCCCAATACATTGCTCGCGACAATTTCATAATTCGCTTCACTTAGCTCCACACTGGTTTGATTCAACCCAATAAACATTCCATTGTTTGAACAACTGCTCAGAATTACTATCGAAACAACAATTACCATGGCCCAAAACAGTTTCTTCCTCATAAAGTATTCCTCCTAAATTAGTTTAATATCTATCATAATAATATTTGAGATGAAACCCGCTTATTTAGCTCTCATTCGGTCCTGGTACAATTGGCGGACTGAACAATTCCTTGACTGATATCCGGGAGAGAACCATGATGCTGAAAATTCCCAGGATGGTTCCGTATGGTATCTCAATCAACTGGATGATCGCAATAACGAAGATGAACAGCCGGTTTCTTCGTTTCCGGAGATAGTAGCCGCAGACGATCTGTAGAATTCCAAAAATGACCAGCAGAAGAAAGAGGGTACCCATAAATACGCCTAAAAATTTGAAAACGTCGAAAGGCATCCCGGAATAGTAGTCATAATCTGGAATATTCCTTTGGGTTGAGATTTTGGAGATAAAAAGCATAAAGATAAAATAGAAACCGACAAAAAGGGATCCAAAGATAGTTATTCCACCCTTAATGTAATAAAAGATACTCAGCAGCCGGAGATGTTCTTCATCAATGATTCTGGTTTTAAGCTGATTGTCATCCATCATGATTTTTTCCTCCAGAACTTTATTTTATGTTTATCAAAGAATATTCACAAATCAATCAGGATTAGTTTTGATGCAAAAAAGGTTTAGTAACCAAAAACCGATAAATATGCCATTCGAATAATTCTATTTTCTGGTTCTTAAGAAAATACATGTTAGCCGGGTTTTTGTCAAGAACAATTAAGAGGTAAAACATTTTCATGTACAACTCTGCATGAATTGTTTGATCATCCGGTTTAGAACCGGTTTTAATTTGGCCGGGGACAATTTACTGATCCTCACTCGCCCACATTGGTTAAACCTGGTAAATTCTGCAATACTTTTGGCAAGGGAGGATAGAAAATCATCCGAGTCTGCCGCACTTTGCTCAATTATCAAATTGTTGATAACCAGGGTCTTGTTTTTCCGGTCCGCTTTGGGATCGATCTTCCCCACAAAATTATTACCCCATAAAATTGGCAAGGTGAAATAGCCGAAGGTTCTTTTTGCCGCAGGTAGATAGCATTCCAGGGCATAGTCGAAATCGAATATCCGCTTTAGCCGGTCCCGTTGAATAATCAGATTATCGAATGGGGAGAGTAGATATACATTCGTGTTAGGTGATTTTTGTGAATTAATTTTATCAAGAGTATTGGAATGCATATAGTATAGAGAAGATTTATCATTTTCCAGATTTATGGGGATTACCTCCCTGTTGACAATTAATTGACTCAGCGATCGGGAAATCGTTTCCTTCCCGGCAAGCTGCATATCCGAGTCCCGGGCAGATTCTGCCTGTAGAAATCTCCAGATGTCTCTCTCACTGGCGATGCCCAGGGCTTGTAGAGCGCGGTTCACCAGAAATAATCCTAATTCTTCGGCGGTGGGCAGTCTGGTATCAATGTGGTCCGATATAACACGCTCGGTCAGATCGTAGATCTTCTGAAAATTTACCCGCTTGCTGATCATTAACTTGCCCTGCCAGAAAAGTAATTCCAGGGCAACCTTGGCCGGCTTCCAATCCCACCAGGCACCACCCTTTCGACCCGGAGGTGGAGCAAAATCCTTTGCCCCGAGTGGCCCCTCATCACGAATGCGATTCAGCACAGGCTCTAATAAATGGCCGCATTTCTCTGACTGATATTTAATCCAGGGGCTGGTGGGATTCCGAAATTTGTTCATTTTGGGGAGGGCAAACCGGTAGTCTGCCATAGGAAGATAGGACATGGCATGACCCCAGTATTCGAAGATGGCCCGATCCTTGGATTGAAGTTCATCGAGCAGTTCTTCCCGGTAATCAGCATGACGTGTCCACAGAGTATGATGGTGGGATCGCTGGATTATAGAGATGGTATCGATCTGGATATAGCCAAGTTGATCGACAATCTGCAAGATGCCATTTTTTCCGGAGTCGATTTTGGCATCCTCACCCAGAAGTTGAGCCTTCACCGCCAGGGATCTGGCTAAATGTTTAGAAATGCTCAGCGGTTTCATTTTTCAGTCTTACCGTCCCTGAATTAGTAAAAAATTACCTTTGTTGAAAGTAGTTCGATGGATTCAGAAAATTGTTTCGCAGAATTATTACGAAAAATAAATAGTTGGTCCCAGAATCAGCACATACAACAGAACCACCACTAAAGCAGTTGTTATCCAACCCCAGGAGCGATGAATTTTCAGCGGCTCTTTGGTGCTTTTTGGGAAAGTATCCGACCGAAACCAGGGAATCATCCAGAGCAATGGGGAGGTGGCTCCGGCAACCGCCATAAGACCGGCAATAACCGGCAGACTGAAAAATCCCATGGGATTTAATAATCCGGTCAGGGCTATAACGACGATTGCGGAGAAATAGGAAACAAAGGTCAGTTTCCTTGCCCTGCGTATCTGTTCCCCCGGTTGTCCGCCAATAAGCCGCCCTAATTCTCTCAATGAAATTTTTACCAACCACATGTAAATTGAGGTACCTGCCAGTGCCATAACCACCCGCCACAGCCAGTTGGGTTGCCAGCCTTTGATCACCGAGGCCCAGTCCCCAACATTACCAATTCCCGAAAACATCCAGTAGCCGGCACCATACACCCAGTTCATCAGCATAAACAGCCAGAGGAAATATTTGAACCGATAGGATGCCGACAGGCTCCTTCGCAGAAGAAACCAACTTACTGTTCCCAGAAATAAATTCGCTATGGAAGCGCTCCCGGAAACCAGCTTGGCCTGCCAAATACCCGCACTGTCGCAATCCACATAGAGTGCGGAATAGGCTAATAACTTACCCCCGGTTAGCAGACAAACCAGGGCATGGACACCCTCGTGAAAGGCGACGTTGAAGCTGATGGCGATTGCCGAAATGGCCGCCACGGTTAACCAATCAATTGTGGGGCTTTTCTCTACCGATGCATCAAGCATATTAATCCCTTTGACTCTAAAGTTTATTACAGAATTTTGATATGCCAATGATTAATAATACATCGGCAGTGTCTGTTTAGTCAAGGAAAATTGTTGGACTGGAGATACAAAGGAACTTACCGGAAGGTTTACTCCCGCTATTAACCTAATCCCACCCAACTCACTGATAAAGAGACGGAGGTTGAATTTACAAAATATGACTATTCTATTTTTACATCCGCAGTTTTTTGATATCTTCTTTCATCCGGTTCAGATCTGCCAACCAATCCTCGATGTCCTGTTCATGTTCCAGTTCCTCATTCAGAATAGTGGTCGCCAGCTGATAGGTGGCATGGCCCTTTCCGTCGGTGAAATCGGCAATGCTTTTATACCGCTGGATGGCACAACGCTCTGCTTCCAGATTCTGATCCAGAATCACTTCGATGTAGGGATCGCTCGGTTCGTGATATTTGCATTTGCCGAGCTTCATCCAGTCGGCGGGAGACAATACCGGATTTCCTCCGATCTGGATAATCCTATCCACGATTTGCACCGCATGGTTCAATTCCTGATCCGCATGAACCTGCAGTTCGGGTTCAATTTCACTGCGCATCGGCCCTTCGATCAGCCTTGATCCGATCCAGTACTGATAATAAGCCAGCCATTCCTCGCAAAGTGCCTCGTTTAGCATTTGTAAAAGTTTTTTTCCATCAATTCCTAAAATTTCAATTCCTGTTCTACCCATTTTTAGCCCCTCTTTTATATTTTGACGATCAATCGTTATCTGCTCAATACAAACCCGGCAAATAGTGCTTATAATATGGTAATGTTCGAAAATCGCTTGGTCAAGAATTTTATAAATAAGTTCATTAATTCATTAGTAATTTCCGGCTTCGGATTAAATGCCATCAATTCATTTTTCTTTTTTTTTCATTTTGTGATACTTTTGTGAGGATTTTTAAAAATTAATAATCTATATTATTTTGGAAGCATAAAATTGAACCAGATATTCATGCTAATGTCAATTTTAGTATTACAGTCTTATGGTTCTTCTCTTCTAAAATGATTTATTGAAAAATATCCTGTCTCAGTTGTTCTGAGATAGACGCTTCTACATTGATTTTAATGTCTTATCAGGCAATGTCATTATAATGGCATGTTTTCGTGTCATATCAGATAAAGGAGTGGTAAAATGAATCGCCGGGATATTAATTTCGCCATTAAAGTAATTTCAATTAGCCTTCTTTTCTTCTCAATTTCCTTTGCACAAACTTCTGATCAACAGAATCCGGGTTTACTTAAAATTAATTCCGATAATCTTACCCGGGTGGGAAACTGGCCCTTTGGTTCGGCCCTGGCAGTCGCAGTGGATACGGCAAGACAGTTGGTTTACCTGGGATCGGGGGGAGCAGTTTTAGTGCTTGATGTAAGCAATCTCTCCCAACCACAATTGATTTCTGATGTTATCAATACTAAAGGAAAGGTAACCGACCTCCGCTATAACCATTTGACCCAACATCTATATGTTGCGGCAGTATATGAGGATTTTCAGATTTGGGATATGCAGGATCCGGCTGCACCCCCAAAATTGTGTCAGTATGGAATACCAAATCCTTATACTAGTGTGATTACTGAAAATGTGGATTTTTATCAAAATTATGCTATCACTGAGAATGCTGGGCTTGGGGTGTCCAGTATCAATGTGAGCGATCCGAAAAATCCCTTTGTGGTTAGTATTAACGCTTATATGGGAAATCCGGCCCGGGCCATCCATGTGGCCGTGGATGGGATTCTGCATACCGGAGGTGCTTATGGCTATGTTGAAATATATATAAGTTCGGATGGCACATTATATACGATTAATGAACACAACTTGCTGAACGGTTGCTCCAAAGTTTTCGGTACTATTGATGCGGCGTTCATCAGAACTGGTCGATATTTTGCAATTCTCAATCCTGCCTCCTATTTAGCACCATCCTGGAGCTTTACCGATATAGGTTTTTTCAGTGATATTTTTGTCCAGGAAAATTATGCATATATAACTAATAATAATCAAATGCAGATTTATGATGTCACTAATTATCAGAATCCTTTACTGGAGGGTTCTATTACTGTGCCGGGTTTTCCTGAAAAATTAGAGGTGTTTGGAAATTATGCCTATTTGGCCGGGGGCCATTCCGGATTAAGAAATATTAACATCAAAAATGCAGGCCAGCCGGTTGAAGAAGGATTTTATGAAACTTTTAGCGCGACAACAGATTTAGATCGTTCGGGTAATTACGGATATATCACTGAATTAGATGATGGCATGTTGGTATTGGATCTTTCCAATATTTCTCATCCCACTTTAGTTGCCCAGTATAATTCTCCCGGTAACGCTGTAGCAGTAGAGGTATCAGGAAATTATGCTTATATAGCTGACGGTGATGGAGGATTAAGAATTGCGGATATCTCCGATCCGCTGAATCCCACCCCAATTGGATCTTATGACTCGTTAAATTATGCCCAGGAAGTTTGCATTTCAGGCACCTACGCCTATGTGGTCGATAACATTATTAATCAACCGGACTACATTAGAGCTTTTGACATCTCCAATCCGGCTAATCCGATTCCGGTTGGGGAAATTTTGATGCAAAGTGATATCGATGCACTGGATGCTTCCGGAAATTACCTGTATGCTGCGGCGACCGATCAGGGTATGCGGGTGCTGGACATTTCCGATCCGGCTAATCTGGTGGAAGCTGGTTACTTTCTCGCTCCAAAAGTATTTGATGTTTGTGTTCAGGGAAATTATGCTTATCTCGCTTCGGCTGATTGGGATGGGGGATTTGTGACTGTCGATATCAGCGACCCCACAAACCCGGTATTTGTCAGTACCTACAATGAGGGTGGCTGGTTTCATCCTTTTGATGTTGCTGTACAGGGAGATTATGCCTATGTAGGTGATCCGGTCGGTAGTGAATTTCTGCTTTTTTATATTGGAGATCCGGCTAACCCCAGCGAGCTGGGATCCTTCAGACTTTCGGGAGATGTGGTCAACCTGTTTGCAAAGGATAGCCTGATTTACGTTTCCGATGGCGTGGCTGGGGTTCAGATTGTGGAAAACCACCTATATTCAACACCGGCGGCTGGTATAAGCTGGCAGCAGCAAATAAGCGGTACAGCATATGATCTGTGGTCGGTTTATTTCATAAATGATTCAACCGGTTGGACTGTGGGCAATGAGGGTACAATTCTAACCACTCATAACGGCGGACAAAGCTGGCAGCAACAAAACAGCGGCATTACCGCAGAAATGTTTGGAGTGTTTTTCATTGATGAAAATACAGGTTGGGCAGTTGGTAGAGAAGGATCGATTCTTCATACGGTCGATGGGGGGAATCAATGGACTGGCCAAAGCAGCGGTACCAACCTAACATTGAGATCGGTCATTTTTGTCGATGACTCACAGGGCTGGATAGTTGGTGAGGATGGCATCATTCTCCATACATTGGATGGAGGGGCTAACTGGCAGAACCAAAATAGTGGTACAGCTTCTTATTTGGATGATGTGGATTTTTTTGATGCAAATCTTGGATGGGCAGTCTGCAGTGGAGATCATGGAAAGATTCTGAGGACAAATGATGGTGGGACCAACTGGCAGACTCTGTATCTACCGACCACGAACCTAATCTTCGCTGCAGATTTTATCGATTCCAATATAGGCTGGGTAGGGACTGCAGGTGTGGATATCCTAAAAACTACCAATGGTGGTAATAGCTGGACGATGCAGTACCAAAATCCATTGTCTCCATATGATGTAATTGGTTCAATGTATTTTATAGATCAGAATAATGGTTGGGCAGTTGGCTATGACGGAAGAATTACCAGTACTATCGATGGCGGAAATACCTGGGTAGAAAAGATCAGCGGTGTCCACAATTATCTAACCGATGTCTGTTTTGTGGATGAGCATCATGGCTGGGTGGTCGGCAAAGAAGGTCTTATCCTTCAAGCAAAATCTGCAATAACATCTATCGGAAACCACTCGATTTCGCAGGAATCGACACCTGATAAATTTTTCCTGTTCAATAATTATCCTAATCCCTTTAATCCGACAACTACCATCCAGTATGATATACCACAGACCGTGAGAGTCGTTCTAAAAATTTATAATATGCTTGGTCAGCAGGTTAAAACACTGGTCGATGAGGTACAGTCTCCCGGTCAAAAATCGGTAATTTGGAATGGTACAGATGAACAAGGAAAGGTGGTAAGTTCGGGGATCTATTTTTATCAGTTCCAAAGTGAAAATAACCTAATAACAAAAAAAATGATGTTTTTAAAATAAGCGAATGTGTATTCATTAAAAAAAGAATGGAGAGAAAGGAATGAAAAAATTCGCGATAATATTATTGACTGTTCTGTCTTTGGTTTTTATTCAGAATGCATCGGCCCATGTTGCCTTGCTCTACCCGGTTGGTGGAGAAACCTTTCAAGAGGGGGACATTGTCTCGATTCAATGGCAAATCGTCATATACCATGGTCCATGTAATTGGGATTTGTATTTTTCCGAAGATGGGGGTTCCACCTGGCAGCCCATCGCAACAGATTTGGAGGAGTCTATACTTGAGTATGACTGGACAGTGCCATCGATTGCCACCGATTCCGGCCAGGTTAAAGTAATTCAGGACAACGCCACAGGTCCGGATTATGCAGACGCCAGTGGTAATTTTACCATTAATGTCAGCACCGGAATTAAGAAACTAAATAATCTACCGGATAAATTCATAGCATACCCGGCATATCCCAATCCATTCAATCCCACTATAAAAATCAGATATGAGTTATTCAAAAGTGCCAGGGTATCCCTCAAAATTTATAATATGGTCGGCGAAGAAGTTATCTCGCTGGCAGATGGAGTCCAACCTCCTGGTCAAAGAACAGTAGTTTGGAATGGAAAGAATGAACAAGATCAGGTTGTAGCTTCCGGAGTCTACTTTTATCGGTTACAGGTAGATAATTTAGTTCGAACAAATAAAATACTCTATGTGAAGTAATACAATTGCCACAGGAAGTGTTGACATTTTCTTGAACTTAATAAATCAAAATTTCACTGTGAATTCTAAAAACAAGGATGCTAAAATGCGTACAAAAAGACTGATTACACCAATATTTTTGTTGATCTTTCTGTTCAGTTATTATTTGTCAAATGCTCAAGACAGATTTCCAGGTCACATAGGTGGGGACGAATTTTATCCTTCCAAATATAGGGAAAAAGGTCCAAGCTCCTTAAATATTAAACGGGTTGGCGCCTGGCCTTATGGACCTGCTGAGGCAGTTGCAGTGGATGCACAACGAGACTTAATCTTTCTCGGCTCGGGCGGTGTGGTATTAATTTTGGATGGACAGGATAAAACTAACCCTCAACTGATTTCAGAAAGCCTTCATACTGCCGGATTAGTAAAGGATCTGTGCTACGATTCGACAACTCAACGTCTTTATGTGGCAGCTGGAGAAGGCGGTATGGAAATTTGGGATGTCCAAGACCCGGCAGCTCCGGTACGGATGGTTAATTTTGAGGTACTTTATTTTGGTTATGAAACCCCGGTGGAACATATAGGGATCTATGGGAATTATGCGATTGTTGCGTGTTCCTGGGGGTTTGTGCATTCAATCGATGTGTCCGATCCTGCCAATCCTGTTCAAATTTCTTTCAATGGTACGATGGGAAATCCGGCAAATGATCTTTTTGTTTCCCCGGATGGTCAGGCCCATACCACTGGCTACGACGCATATGTTCGGTTAGCAATTCAACCAAACGGTAACCTTAATACTTCGGGCTATATGGAGTTTCTCTATGGCGCGGGTGCTGTTTATGGCGATGCGAATTATGCTTATGTTGGCTATGCAGGTTATCTCTATATCCTTTCATTCACAAGTGCTATCCCCATAAGTGCTACCAATGTAAATGGAATTGGCGATATAGTAGTTAAAAATAATCGTGCTTACATCACTAATTCCTCAGGATTGCAAATTTGGGATCTTACCAATCCAAATAGTCCATCCTTTGTTGGCCAAACATCAGTGCCTGATTATGGTGAAAAATTAGCGGTTGCTAAAGGCTATGCCTACATTGCAAGATACGACGAGGGATTAAGCATTGTGGAAATTGGGGATGGCACCTCGCCTGTTGCTGTCGGTTCTTATGATGTCTTTAATATTACCTTTGATGCATTTATCAGTGGGAATTATGCCTATCTGGCCCATGTAGATGATGGCATGCTGGTCATTGATCTCAGCGATTCAGCTAATCCGACCCTGATTGGTCAATACGATACCCCAGATTATACCTATGATGTCTATGTGTCAGGCGATTATGCTTATGTCGCCGACTTGACGGGAGGATTACGCATTGCGGATATATCCGATCCGAGTAACCCAACAGAAATTGGTGTTCTGGATTCAGTAACCGTTTTTAAATTAACCGTCTCCGGCAATTATGCTTATATTGTCACCTATCAAGATCCCAATGATCCCTACCGTTGGATTCGGGTGGTCGATGTTTCCGATCCTGCCAATCCGGATTTGATGGGGGCTCTGCAAGTACCCGGAAGAGTGTCCGAGCTGGCTGTTTCCAATAGCTATCTTTTTGTTGCTGCAGATGATGATGGAATCCGGGTAATTGATGTATCAAATCCGAGTGCACCGACAGAAGTTTCGGTATTCACGGCACCCAGTGTTTTCGATATCTGTATTCAGGGTAATTATGCCTACTTTGCCGCTGCTGACTGGGATGGTGGCTTTGGAATTTTAAATATTTCCGATCCCACGAACCCAGCGTTAGTAAGTCTTTATAATCCTACTGGCTGGTTCCACCCATTTGATGTTACTGTGGTTGGTACTTATGCCTGGCTTGGTAATCCTGTGGGGGATTCTTTTCATTTATTCGATATTTCGGAGCGCACCAATCCAATTGAATTAGACTCTTATACCCCACCCGGTGGCCTCTACGATCTTTTTGCAGTGGACAGCCTGGTATATGTATCTGATGGTGCGGCCGGCTTGCAGATTTTTGAGAATCTTCTTTACTCTGTGCCGGGAGGAAATGTCAGCTGGCAGTCTCAGATTAGTGGAACGTCGAATATACTGCAATCCGTTTATTTTGCAGATCAAAATAATGGTTGGGTGGTTGGTGAGGCGGGAACAATTTTGAACACTGTAGATGGTGGACAAAACTGGCAACTTCAAAACAGTGGTACATCCAATGACCTGAATTCGGTTTATTTCACTGATACCTCAACCGGATGGGTAGTCGGTGATGGGGGAATAATTATAAAAACGATCGATAGTGGTGCGAGTTGGAACCTTCAAACGAGTGGAACCACGGAGTTTTTAAGTTCGATTCATTTTATCAATGCAACTACAGGTTGGGTAGTTGGCGATTATGGCCTCATTTTGAAGACCGTTGACGGCGGCAGTAACTGGCAACTCCAGAATAGTGGCACAAATTATGGACTGTTGTCGGTTGATTTTGTGGATGCCAATCATGGCTGGTGTGCAGGGGGTAGCTATGGAATGATTTTTAAGACTGCTGATGGCGGGAGCAACTGGCAGACAATAAGTACCGGAAGCCAGAACCTGTTAATCTCACTGGATTTTGTAAATGCCAATGTTGGCTGGGCCGTTGGCACATTTGGGGAAATTCAAAAAACTACCGATGGTGGCAATACCTGGCAAAATCAAACCGGTGTGTTTCCCCCGGATTGGCTTTACTCGGTCTGTTTTTTGGATGAAAATACCGGCTGGACGGTAGGATTCGATGGAAAAGTGCAGAAGACCGAAGATGGTGGCACTACCTGGACGCTTCAAACCAGCGGAACACCATATCAGCTTAATTCGGTTTATTTTGTTGATGAATTACATGGGTGGTCGGTCGGTGAAAATGGAACCATCATAAAATATGCTCTGGGAATAACCAGTATCGGTGATAATGAAATTACAAATAATCAACCCAAAGATTTTATTTTGTATGATAACTATCCCAATCCTTTTAATCCTGTAACAAATATCCAATTTGATATGCCACGGACCGCGAGAGTCGTCTTAAAAATTTATGATATGCTTGGCAGGGAGGTTAAAACATTGGTCGACGAGGTACAGTCTCCCGGCCAAAAATCGGTTATCTGGGATGGAACAGATCATTCGGGAAATCTAGTTAGCTCTGGAATTTATTTATACCGGCTCCAGAGTGGAGAATTCACAGAGAGCAAAAAAATGATTCTAATGAAATAGTTAAGGATGGTATAAAATGAAAAGCTTACTGTATCTACTATGGATTTTACTTTTTGTATCAAGTGTTTATCCACAATGGACCCGCACTAATGGACCTGAGGGAGTGTCGATCAGTTCTCTAGTCACCATTGATAGTATAATCTATGCCGGGACCGGGGTGGAAGGTTTATATGCCTCTACGGATGACGGTATAAGCTGGCTACCATTAAATGCCGGGATTGAGAACCTGGAAGTGACAGCGGTTGCCAAGAACCAACAAGGATATCTGCTGGCAGCCACTTTTGGTGGCGGAGTTTTCCGCTCTATGGATAATGGTCAAAATTGGATGGCACCCTCAAATGTAGCAAATCTTGCGGTGACGGCAATGGTGGTGAAGGACTCTTTGATATTTGCCAGTACTATAGATGACGGGGTATATCGGTCATCCGATAACGGAGAAACATGGGAACAATTATTTGGATATTACAGCATTCTCTCAATGGGTGTCAGCGGAAATAAAATTTTTGCAGCAATATACGGTTCTACATTTGTATCGACTGATAATGGAGAAAATTGGTCCGAGGTCAATGATTTATCGGGGGCTGCCCCCTGGTCATTCTTCAGTGAAGGGAATCTAGTAGTTGTAGGTTGCGTTAATGAAATATATCGTTCCACCGATCAGGGAAATACATTCACACAAATTCCGCTTAATTTCTCATTTAGTATTGTTAATATTAATTCGATAACCTCTGTAGGTTCGACATTATTTATGGGCACCTCTTACGACGGTGTATATAAGTCTACAGATAACGGCTCAAATTGGTTTGCGGCCAACGACGGTATGGGTCCCAAGGATGTCCGTGCTATTACCGCAACCAACTCATCAACCCTAATCGCGGGGACTCATTATGTTGGCATTTACAGATCGATGGATATGGGGTTACAATGGAGCAAATCCGTGACCGGTTTTCCGGCGGGTTCCAGCATACTTTCTTTAATTGAATATGGATCAAGTGTTTTTGCCGGAACCCGTGATGGTGCGTACCGGACAGATGATAACGGTGACAATTGGGTGAAACTGGCAGGAACAAATGATACCACGAAATATGGTGATGTTTGGGATATGTGCGAGTTAGATGGAGTCATATATGCGAGTATGCAGCTCTATTTTGATGCTTCTGTTTATAAGTCGACCGATAATGGCGGAACCTGGATCAGATGTGGCAATGCAGGTTTTCCTCCTGGTTTATCATTTATTAAAGGTCTAGTTGCTAGTGGGAACAATATTATCGCCGCGACAGATGAGGGGATTTATTATTCTCCGAATGAGGGCTCAAACTGGTATCAGACAAACATTCCCAATCTACATATCCCAAGTATTGCTGCCGCTGGTAGCTATGCTTATGCGCCGGTTTTGGGTGCTGGTATTTATCGATCCAGTGATAATGGTATTAACTGGAGTTTATCACTTCAAAGTACTGTGGACTATATAGAGGTTGCCGCAATTGACAATAATGCTTTTGCGGGTTCCTTCTTTGAGGGTGCCCGTTATTCCTCCAATTATGGCAGTACCTGGTTTGTCAGCGGCGGCTTTCCAGGAGATGCCTCAATCTTTGAACTTGGTCCAATGGGTAATGGGATGGTACTTGCCGGAACAGATCTGGAACCAAACTGGATTTATGTTTCTTACAATAATGGTGCCTCATTCTCACCATACAGTGAGGGACTTGGGCAACGTGCACCGGTGGAAGCTTTTACTGCGAATGATTCATTTATGTTTGCTGGTACAGACTACAATGGTGTCTGGCGAAGATTACGCCCGGGACTGGTAAATATTGTGTCCCGGCCGGATGTCCCACAGACATTTTATCTCGCTCAAAATTATCCCAATCCCTTCAATCCAACTACCACCATCCAGTATAATATACCACAGGCCGTAAGAGTTGTCTTGACAATTTATGATATGTTGGGTCAGGAGGTCAGAACCCTGGTTGATCAAGTACAATCTCCCGGTCAAAAATCGGTTATATGGAATGGCACAGATAAATGGGGAAATTTGGTTAGCTCGGGGATATATTTTTATCAGCTTCATAGCGGAGATTTCACAAAGAGTAGAAAAATGATTCTAATGAAATAAGGTCTATTTTAACTATCGGTTTTGTCGAGCTATGTATGAATTAATATAATGGAGGGATGTACCATGCCTAATAAAAAACAGATTGGTTTCATCATTAATCTATTACTAATAGTAGCTATGACCGGCATATTATATGGTCAGGGCTCCCCGGATATTATTTGGAGTATTTCCGGCCATTCAAATAGTGTAAGCTCTGTTAGTTTTTCCCAAAATGGACAAAAGGTTATTTCCGGGGGCGGCACAGAAGCCAAAATCTGGCAAGCTTCGAATGGTAATCTACTTCAGACTATTCCTGGTTTTGCTTCTGATCTCTTATCCGTTAGTATCTCACCCAATGATAGTCTGCTTGCTGCGGGCTATGTTGTTGGAACTTTCCCTCCCGGTGGAGTTATGGACATAATCGACATATCACAAGGAACCATATTATATCATTATGGAGGTTGTTTTGTGAAATTCTCTCCAGACGGATCACTGGTTGCTTCTGCAGGTGGAGGTGTAAATCGATATGTTGTAATACACCGTGTATCCGATGGTATGGAAATTGGTTCTTATTACAATGGACCGGGATATATTACAGACATTGCTTTTTCCCCGGATGGACAAATAATAGCTGCTGCGCTTACCACAAATACGATAAACCTGTGGGATATCGCCAGCGGTACTATCCTCCACACACTTACCGGCCACACCGATGATGTTAGTACTATCGATTTTTCTCCCGACGGGGAGATGCTTGCCTCCGGTGCGGGTGGTTATGATAATCCGAGTGAATCTACCATCAAATTGTGGCGAGTCTCGGATGGCACCTTGCTTCGAACCTTGGATGGTCACTTGGCCTGGGTTTTTGATGTGTCTTTTTCTGCAGATGGACAAACCTTGATTTCCTGCGGTCGGGATGGAATTTCTCCCAACATATATCCAAATATTAAAATCTGGCGTGTTTCTGATGGTACGCTCCTTAAATACTACGATCAGGGATTGGGTAATGCAGCTTACTCTATCGACTTTGCTCCTGATGGCCAGACATTTTGTTACGGCCGGAGCGATGGCACTGTTACTGTGGCTCTAAATCCATTTCTCACCACAATATCTCATAATATTAGTAACCTCCCCCATTCGGTTGAACTATATCAAAATTATCCCAATCCGTTTAACCCAAGCACAACATTTGAATTTGCTTTGCCGCATGCTGAGTTTGTGACTCTGAAGATTTACAATATTTTGGGTGAGGAACTGGCTACGCTGGTTTCGAAAAAAATGAATGGTGGTAAAAACAAATATGATTGGAACGCCAGCGGTTTAGCCAGTGGAATGTATCTATATAGGTTAGAGGCAGGCGAATTTGGCGAAACGAAGAAGATGCTGTTATTGAAGTAAAAAATACGTTTTTAATATTGATAACTAAGTGGACACAAATATTTGAATATAAAGATTTATTGTTTCTTAAGAACTTAGAAAAATACCTAATATCAAAATAATTTAGGGCACTTTAATATTAAGCTTTTTCAATCAAAATTAAAGGAGCAAGAAATGTTTAATAAGGTCCTTATTTCGTTGATTTCAATAGCAGTTGGATCTTTGGCAATCGCTGAAACTGCTATACAAACGGACTGGTCGGGGGGACCAGGGATTTCGGGTCCTGCTTTAAACTGGGGTAATACCTTCGATATGGGAATCGGTGTTAATTGGTATTCTTCCACAGGAGAATTGAATCTCTCCTATTCTTCACCGATGGAGCATCTTATCTCTGGTGGTTATGTCAGGGCTAACTACGCATGTCCGGCTGACATAGATGGCGACGGAGATACCGACATTCTGGGGGCAGCCGGTCAATATGGTCCCCCTTACTTTTACTCGGGCAGGATAGACTGGTGGGAGAATACCGACAGCTTAGGTACTAGCTGGATTCGTCATACCGTGGATGACAACTTCAGTTCCGCTCCAACGATCTGTAGCGCCGATTTGGATGGCGATGGGGATATTGACATAATAGGTGGTGCCCATGGGACCGTAAACGATTTAGCCTGGTGGGAGAATATTGATGGTTCGGGTACTAACTTGACAGAACACACTATTCCCAGCTCAATTCAAAATGCCAGTTCAGTATTCGCGGCTGATATTGATGGCGATGGGGATGAAGACTTGCTAAGCACAGACGATAGTTACAACAAAGTTTTATGGCTTGAAAATGTGGGTGGCTCAGGTACAAACTGGACAGAATATACTATTGATAACTTTAACAACGCAACTGATGTTTACGGTGCCGATGTGGATGGCGATGGGGATATAGACGCTGTGGGAGCATCTTATAACGGCGATGATGTACGTTGGTGGGAAAATGTTAATGGTTCTGGTACTAACTGGGATGAACATGTTGTCAGCAACAGTTTCAACGGTGCCAGGTCGGTATTTGCATCTGATATTGATGGTGATGGAGATACAGATATACTTGGCGCGGCTTCCCTTGGATGGGATATTACATGGTGGGAGAATTCCGACGGTGCCGGCAATAGCTGGATTGAACATTCTATAAACAGTAATTTTAATTGGGCATTCGCAGTATATGCCTCTGATATGGATGATGACGGTGATACAGATGTACTGGGATCAGCGTTTTTTGGTGATGACATTACCTGGTGGGAAAATACAGACGGTTCAGGCTTAACCTGGTACGAACATTTAATTGACGGCAACTTCGATGGTGCCAGGGATGTAGCTACTGCTGATATGGACGGCGATGGTGATCCTGATATAATTGGAGTGGCCCAGGAAGCTGGGGACATCAGCTGGTGGGATGTAACATGTTGTGTTGGATCTAGTGAACTGGTTTCGAGTATTCTCGATATTCAGACTGTTGCCGACTGGGACAGCCTTATCTGGACATCCGACGAACCGTTGGGAACATCAATATCTTTTCAGGTAAGAAGTTCCATTGATCCCCAATATATGGGCGATTGGTCTGTGGATATTACCACGTCCACAAGTCTCGCGAATTATCTTGATAATGGTGATCAATATGTCCAATACAAGGTCTTACTAGAAACCATGGATCCCGGTATCTCTCCTATTCTAGAAGATGTTACAATTAGTTGGTCTGAAGTTGTAGGTATAAACGACAAGAAAATTAGTAACAAACCATCGATATTCAAGCTGTATTCAAATTATCCTAATCCCTTTAATCCCACCACGACAATTAAATATTCTATCCCGGAAGCAGGTAGGGTTCATTTGGAAGTTTTCAATATCCTGGGAAAAAAAGTAGCCACCCTTGTAAATGAATTTAAAGTAGCCGGTAATTACGAACTGAAGTTTAATGCCACTGATTTAAGCAGTGGAATTTATTATTATAGAATTGAGTCCGGTGAATTTATCTCGGCG
>CAYVKM010000014.1:1957-40904 GCA_964452045.1 uncultured Calditrichaceae bacterium | reverse complement strand
CGGCGGAAAAATTGTACATACTTCTGACGGGGGTCAAACCTGGGTTGACCAAATAGCTCCTAATAGCAGGGATTTTTACAGAATTTACTTTGTAAATTCCGATATAGGCTGGATTGCCGGTGGAGACGCAGGAATTTTTCCCAATTATATCCCTCACAGGGTTATATTACACACAAGCAACGGCGGAGTTAACTGGAGTGCACAATATAGTGGGTCATATGAATCGCTTCTTAGAAGTATCATTTTTGTTAATCAGAATAACGGCTATGCTACCGGTGAGTCGGGAATAATTATGAAAACAACAGATGGAGGAAGCAGCTGGTCGCAACAAGTAATACCATCCTTTCATTTTTATGACATATTTTTTGTAGATAGTCTTACCGGCTGGGTTACAGGGGAATATCTTGGTTTACCTCACTATACGGCAGTTTTTAAAACAACTGATGGGGGTGCAAATTGGAATGAAACACAGTTTGGTTCAGATGAAAACTTTTCGAGTATTTATTTTACTGACAACTTGAATGGATGGGTAGTCGGTGGAGATGATAATAACGAAGCTATAGTATATCAAACCTCAGATGGTGGGGCAAACTGGGCATTACAGAATATACCGTCAGTTAATTATCTGTATCGGGTATTTTTCTTTGATGAAAATTTCGGTTGGGCATCTGGCCATCTTGGAACCATTATTTCTACTAGTAGCGCTGTTCCTATTGAACCTAAACCATCTGTACCAATCGGGTTTTCGCTTGAACAGAATTATCCCAATCCATTCAATCCCAGTACAACGATTGCATTCTCCCTTACCCAGAACAGCAAGGTTTCGCTGGAAATCTACAACTTGGTTGGTCAGCGGGTAACTACGCTTATCTCCGGATATCTGTCAGCCGGTAAGCATACCTTCAACTGGCATGCGAGTGATAAGCCTTCAGGCGTCTATCTCTGTAAATTAACATCCGGTCAGCAGACGAAGATTATCAAAATGATTTTAATGAAATAATATCAAATAGCGTAAATTGATAAAAACAATCATTTAGGTGAATATTAAATCTTCACAAGTCATTTGATATGAGCTTAAAATACGATATCAACATTTTATTTCACGCAATAAAAATACCAATAAAAAGTATGACATGAAAGAAATGTTACACTTTTGTGATGAATGTACAACATACAATAACTAATTTTCGGACGGTCTTGATGGATAAGCCACCTATTAATAAATTCGAAAGGGAAGTGGTATGAAGACCATCCTGTATGCAATTCTAATGGCAACCTTACTTTCAGTTGCTTGCTTCGCGCAAGGGAGTTGGAATAATCAATCCTCCGGAATCACTTCAAAATTTCAGGATGTTTTATTTGCCGATCAGGAATATGGATGGGCATACGGGACTGGTGCAAAGATTACTCACACTGCGGATGGCGATAAAACTGGTCAATGCAATCTTCCGCAACCGGTAACAATCTTTCTGGAATATCATTTTTCGGATATAAATAACCGATGGGTAGTCGGAGCTGACGGATCTGGTGATCGTGACCAGTGGCCTGACATTTAATTTTGTCTATCTCGTGCCGGTGATTTTACATAGCACAACGTAGAGAACAAATGCAGTTCTAATATGTATATAATATATAACGAATCAAATGATGACTGGCTTATCTTTAAAACCCAGCAGTTCTAATTATAAAAAAGAGGGTACAAAATGATAAATATTACTAGATTATTACAATCGCTAATTCTGTTTTTTGCATTTACTTTCGCGCTCTATGGACAAATAGTCCCTTACGATACTTTATATGATCAGACTTCAACTTCTTCGGGTGGTCTAAAGGTTTCAACACATTTTTATGAGGCTGGATATGAAACCAACTATAGTTCTTATGCTGCGGATGATTTTGTTTGTAACGATCAATGGACAATAACGAAGGTAACGGCCCTTGGCGGGTACTATAATGGTTCGATACATCCGCGAGCTTTTAATGTGGTAATTTATGCGGATGATGATCCTAATGGCGAATTGCCGGGGACAGAGCTCTATAATTATCATAATACTGCTGATACGAGTGTAGCTGGTGCATTTTCCATTCCGATTGATGAAGATATTGTTCTACCTGTGGGGCATTATTGGATTTCTGTTTCTGCGAATACACAGCTTGGTAATGCGCAATGGGGATGGAAACCTTCGACCGGACCTTACAATTATGAAGCGGTTTGGGTAAATCCTTCAAACGGTTTCGGAACGGGTTACACAACTTGGACACCAATCACCACAGTATGGCAGGGAACTTCGGAGACTGATTTATCATTCGCCTTATTTGGAATTAATGGGATCCCGGCATCAAATCCTGATCCAGCCGATGGTGAATTAGCAGTTGAAATTGACAAAAATATTTCCTGGAGTAACCCTGGAAATGCTGTTTCAATCGACGTTTTTTGGGGCACTGATCCCGATAATTTAACTTCAATTTATTCAGGTCCACCAATTACAACATTCGAACAGGGACAAATGGATTATAATACTGAATATTACTGGCGTGTAGATGTTTATGATAATGATGGTGTTGCAACTGGTAGAACATGGCACTTTTTTACAATGCAGGATCCTTCAATTGTTCTGAATGAAAATTTCGATGATAATGGTTTTCCGCCTGGTGGATGGAGTTTTGAGAATTCTGATGAAAATTTGTGGAGCAAGTATTATGGCATAAGCGCATACGGAGAAGGTGTTAATTCTGCCAGAGCGAAATTCTTTTTATCGCTTATATCGGATTCAGTCAGTTCTATGATTACACACACTTTTTATCCTTTAAATGAAAGCGATTCTTTAGCTTTCGATTATGCTTACGCAGCAACATCTATGTATTTTATAGATAGTCTTGAAATACTTTGTTCTACAGATTCCGGTCAAAACTGGGAAAGTCTTGTGTTGCTTCATGGCGGACCAAATGGAGGACTTGTAACAGCACCTCATTCAACAAGCGAATTTGTTCCTGACCCGGACGAATGGGAGACTATGAAACTTACTCTTCCTGAAGGAGTAACTAAATTTAAATTTAAAGCGATGAGTGCTGGCGGAAATGATCTCTTCCTCGATAATATCAGAATCTGTGAGCAAGAAGGTTCAGTCACTTTGATTGATGATCTTGAAGTCCCCAGGGAATATTCTCTTCAGCAAAATTATCCCAATCCGTTCAACCCCACTACAACGATTGCATTCTCCCTTCCCCAGAACAGCATGGTTTCGCTGAAGATATATGATATCCTTGGTAATGAGATAAGAATATTGATAGATGAAGTGCAGCCAGCTGGTACTCATTCAATTGTCTGGGAAGGCAAAGATGACCGGGGTTTGCAGGTGGCTTCAGGTATCTATTTCTGCCGTTTCAAAAGTGAGGGATTCACAGAAACAAAACGAATGATATTAATTCGGTAATTGACCGGTATTAATTTTATCGCAGGAAAAATCCACAGAGAATATTAACCTTTATGATATAATGGCAGAATAAAATTTAAAGGATTGTAAAAATGAAACAATTGTGTCAGAAATTTGGTCTTTGGGGATTTCTTTTTGTTATTAACTTTCCATTTGTCGGTTTTACCCAATTTTTGCCCTCCGGAGAAGAGGCCGTCAGCGAAATAACCTGGCACAGTAAGTTTGGCGGAACCACCAACGATCTTTACGGTGTTTATTTCTTAAACGATAGTGTCGGTTGGGCGGCAGGTGATAATGGAACGATTGTTAAAACAACGGATGGCGGAGAAAATTGGCAAATCAAATCCAGTGGCACGACTCATGATTTACGTGCTCTTTTTTTTATAAACGATACCATGGGCTGGGCAGTGGGAGATCTGGGAACAATTTTAAAAACAATAAATGGCGGGGATACTTGGTTCCCACAGAATAGTGCTTCCATATTTCTCCTATTATCGGTTCAATTTTTCAATGACTCTTTAGGATGGACGGTTGGTACCGGCGGTCTAATATTAAAGACGATGGATGGTGGAAATACCTGGCTACCCCAAAACAGCTCATTTTCCGAAGGTATCACCGATGTGGATTTTGTCGATTCCCTCTATGGTTGGGCTGCAGCGAGCGCATCAGGGGCAACCGCCAGTACGGTACTCAAAACAACCGATGGGGGAAGCAACTGGCAGGTCTTAACTTTGCCCACTTTTTGGCCGGTTAACTCGGTTGATTTTATCGATCGAAACACCGGTTGGGTCGTCGGATTTTTAGAGATAATCTATAAAACTACAGATGGGGGAAGTACCTGGGTTCAACAACCGGGCGTTTCCACGATACCCGAGTCCTTCTATTCGGTCTGTTTTGTAGATAGTAATAATGGGTGGGCAGTTGGTTACGGTGGGGTGATCGCCGGGACGGATGATGGGGGAGCTACCTGGGCGGCTCAAACCAGCGGAACCACCGACATTCTCTGGGATGTGTATTTTGTTGATCCAACGCACGGCTGGGCTGTGGGTGACCATGGACTTGTCCTCAAGGCAGTTTCCACGGTGAGCTCAATTCAGGAAAATCCCGGAACTCCCGATGGATTTATGCTCAATTCAAATTTTCCCAATCCCTTTAATTCTTCAACCAGGATTACCTATACCTTACCAAAACAGTCAGAAGTTGTTTTAAGAGTATATGATATATCAGGAAGAGAAATCGAGACCCTGATTAAGGGGGCGCAATCTGCCGGTTTCAAAAAGATCACCTGGAATGGTACAGATAGCTTTAACCGACCGGTAAGTTCCGGTATTTATTTACTCAGGCTGGAGATAGATAATCAAGTCATGTCCCGGAAAATGATGCTAATCCGGTGAGGTTTTAAAATTGTCAGTTTAAGGGAATTTCTTCGGATTATACTGAAGTATCCAATAATAGGCTAGTTTGGTAATTCGGACGTTTTCGCCGACCTTTTCAAAAGAATTGCGAAGTTCATCTTCTCCCGGAAAATTTTTTAATACCTCATAGCGCGCCCCATCTTTCAATTTTCTGATCTGATAAGTGTTTCCTTCTTCATCTCTCCGGGAAACGGGAGAACTGCTCCCCTCCACATAATTATTATCAATCATTACTACCAGAGCATCGGAATTAAGCTTGCTATGAAATATTTTCAAAAACTCTGTCTGCCTGGTTATTGGGACATGTGACCACCAGAATCCACAAAAACCAGCAGAAAGATTATCTCCCACTTTTTCCAGTGAATAAGCATCTGTCTCCTGAAATGTTACCGAACAAGACTGATAATTTCTACTTTTGGCCAGATTGAGGACCTCTTTGCTGATATCAGTTGCCACGATTGAGCTGGCATTTTTCGCAATGTATTGAGTCCAGTAACCGGTACCGCAGGCGATTTCCAACACATGGCGATCCCGAAAGAGAGAACCGATGAGGGGCTCGAGGGACCGAAGATCCTTCTGTCGTTCCGGTCGTTTATAAATATCCTCATATTCATTGGCACGTTGAGTATAATAAAGTTCCAATTCATTTTGATGGATAGAGTTTTTCATCATGGGAATTTATTTGCAATGACTGAGAAAGGCAACTGTCTGCTGTATTTGTCTAATTACCCCAAATCCAATTTAAAACTTCTTATCCATTAAGAGTAAAATCCGGAAAGAAATGAGTTGGGCAAAAATATTCCCCTCCGCCATTTTTCAGCAGAGGGGAATTAAAACGTCTGGTAGCGGCTTTATAGAAAAATCGTTCTATGGGACTATTGCGAAATCTTGAGATAATCCCCGGAAAGTGTGTAGGCAAACCGGTAAGATTCTCCCGAATTCAAAGTTACGATCAGAATACCATCTGTGGCAGTATAACTGCCTTCGTAATTATCCAGCAACTCACTGGTGAGTTCACTGTAAACTGTTTCCTGAAATCGTCCGTCTTCGGTAAACTGGATTTTGGAAGAAGCATTTTGCCGGTTGTTTTTCGCCTGCCAGATTCCGGTCAACTGCTGACCATTATTGGCATCAATTAATAGATAGTCCACCGTTTTTGTATTTCCATTCATAATGAAGGAGCTGGATTGGGCAGTAGAACCGGATTCACTTTCCGGCATACCCCAACATCCGAAAAATATCGCCACCACAATAACCAATAAACCTGTGAATATATATTTTTTCATTATTTGCTCCTTTCGTTATTACCGAACAGATAAGATACCGAAACCCGGTTTGAGAAATCCCTTACCCTGCCGCTGATTAAATTGGGGCCTTCAAAGAAAAAACCGTCGTTGATATTCAAATCAATTAGAAACTTCCCGAATTTCAATCCCAGACCAAAGGTTACATTGTAGGGTGAAGTCTGATAGGATTGTTCAACTTCTTCCCCGCCAGTTGGTTTGAATTTTTCGGTAACCTTCTGGTAGCCACGATTGGCACCGATACGACCAGTGATCCAGGGTTTTATCTGCGCTTCCGCACCCAGATATAACCTGGGAAAGGATGTGGTGGTAATAGTGGATTCGGCTACATCTTTTTCATCTTCTTTGGTTTTGTAATAACTGTAAGGATCGATGGCTACGATCAGTACGCTGTTATCCCCAACCTGATAATTTAATCCAATGCCCAGATTAATACTCAAAAGGCTGTAGTCAGCTTCTGCTTTTGGTTGGTTTGCTGGTTGGTCGGTTTTTCGGGTTCCCGATCCGAAACCGAATTGAACAACAGGGACAAATTGCATCTTGCTGTCGTAGTCGTAAAAATAACGCCCTCTCAGATTTATCATATTTCCGCTGAATTCATCTTTCAGATTGCCATCTTCACTGGTAACGGATGGAAGTTCCACACTCACGGACGCATCGTATAAATCTGAGGAGAGACCGCCGGCAACTTCGATATAGCGGGCGGATTCTTCCAGTCTTGGTGGTCCGAATGGAATTGAATCCCGGGTAAAACCATCGCGCCCCAATGAGAATCGAATCCCCAGATCGTTGCCGCCGAGCCCGGTGCCAAAGTAGATATCGCTGGTATTATTGAGGCTGATATTTTGGCCGACGCCAGGATTAAACATCATAATTGGCCGGTTGAAGTTTACGCCGAGCATATAGGAATTCACTGGCAGCCGTACCTCTGCCGAATACACACTCTCAGTGTCCTTCAACCGCAATTCGGTAACAATCTCACTGCCGTAGCGCATCACCGCTCCCGGGAACAGGACCACATTTGAGTTGTCGTACATAAACACGCCGGTTTGTCCCATAGAAAACGTCCGGGTTTCCGATGCCGATAATGGTAACATAGAGACCATCACCACAAAAACAACCATCGTAAAAAACAGTCCACGTTTCATCATACAACCTCCTGAGTTTGGTTATGATTACTGATTAGTTATCTGCTGCTTTTCTGAAATGATTCGCTGTTGTGTTTTTCAAAATCAAAATGACCGGTTTTATTATTCCGGTTCTTTCTGTAATTGAATCTATATAATATGTTGATGTTTTCAATATTAATGCATTCTTTGACCATGCACCCAATATGATGAATTGTCTTCGAATACACCCATATCAATTTGCGCATAAAATACGTATAAACTGAATAAATGGCAAGAAAATATCGCCCGACACAAAAATATTTTGATTTCGTACGAATAACAAGCTCCACAGAAGTTGCCCTGTTTTTAATTTTTACCCCAGCCGTTCTCAATGACCCGTCGGCCATTCGTATTGTAAATCTTTTCAATATCATCGTCGGAAAATCCTGCCCTTTTCAGTTCTGCCGACAACTTAGGATACTGTGCCGCATTTTTCATATCATCAGGCGGATCGGTAAATCCGTCGAAGTCCGAGCCGATGGCAACAGAATCGATGCCGCCGGTATTCACAATATGCCGGATGGTTTTCACCAGCAGGTCCAACCCGTTCTTGGGTTCTCCCGGTGCCAGCCAGTGATTCATAAAAATGGTACCGATGACTCCTCCGCAATCCGCCACTTTTTTGATCTCCTCATCAGTCGGATTCATGGGGTGGGAATTCATGGTGCTGACCCCGGTGTGGGAAAATATGAGGGGTCTTTGCCCGTTGTTTATGCGGAACACCTCCTCCCGGGCCTTAGGTGTACAGTGGGTGAGATCCACAATTATGCCCAGGCGGAACATCTCCTTGACCACTTCTGTGCCAAAATCGGATAATCCCCCCTGCTGTATCCCTTCATTTTTAAAACAACCAAGAAATTTTTTGTCGGCTGGTATGCCCCCTACCGTCTGGGTGACTTCGTTCTGGTAGAAATGGGCCAGGGTAAGCATACAAACTCCCCGATCAAAAAGTTCATGTAGATTCTCCATTTTTCCGACCAGGGAATGAGCCCCCTCCACTGCATGGATAATGGCCAGTTTTTTTTCGCTTATTGCCTGTTTAAACTCCGGGAGTGAGCGAACCAGAGTTACCGAAGTCCACCCTTTCTTCTGCGCCTCGGCTATAGCATGTTCGAAATGGTCTAAAATTTCCACCGTTGAATCGAATGGATTTTGTTTGCGCAGCATCCGGAACTTCCGGTTAAACAGGCTCATCACCCATAGGCCAACCCCCATCAGAAAGCAGTCCCGGATCATTTTCGGCTCGGGAAGATAAACCGAAGAGATGATAGCCTGCGTTCCACCTTGCTGAAGTCTGGGTAAGCTCACCCGCATAAAGAATGGATTCCAGGCACCTCCCGCCGGGTATTTCCGGTACAATTTTTTATCAAACAGAAAAACCTTTAGCGATGGGTGAACATGCAGATCGAAAACCATGGAATGAATTGGGTCAGTCATGGTATTATACCTCTATTTTTGATTATCATAATTTTCAGTAAAAAGTTAGTGCTAAAATAATTCAGAAAATGCACTGATGGGTAATTTTTTTTATGGGTCTTGCTTTGACTAATTTTTGATGACTTCCAGGGAACTTTCAGCACAAAACTTGTTTTACTTGACTTGCCCTGAAAAATTTACCTAAATATGAACACTCAATCGGGAGAAAGGAACCATCATCTCATGGATAAGTTAACTGAAATTTTTCATACCAGTAAGGGACCCCTGGATGATATCCTGTTTTCTCTGATCCTCATTTTAGGAGCAGTCCTGATTGGATTTGTGATCCACTTTCTGATAACCTTTTTTCTGAAAAAATGGCACAAGCGCCGCGAGCCCAGCCTGAAAGGGTTAAAACTGGAACTGGGTCATTTAAAAGCCCCACTCCGACTCCTGATTCCGGCAATCTGCATTGCTATTGTTCTTCCTTTTGTTCGTCTCCCGCAACAGATCTTATCCTTGCTGATCCACCTGGTTAATTTATGGATCATCGGTACCACCGGATGGTTGCTGGTCAGGATTGTTCTTATTATTCGGGATTTGGTGCTCAGCCGATACCAGATGGATGTAAAGGATAACCTGGAAGCCCGCCGGGTATATACCCAGATCCGGGTTATCCAACGGATTCTGATCGTGATTATCCTTTTTGTAACCCTGGCCATCATGCTGCTCACATTCGACAAAGTACGACAAATTGGGGTGAGCCTCCTGGCATCCGCAGGAATTATCGGTATCATATTGGGATTTGCCGCCCAAAAAACCCTGGGCAACCTGCTGGCCGGAATCCAGATTGCCATTGCCCAGCCAATCCGTCTGGATGATGTGGTGATTGTCGAGAATGAATGGGGATGGATCGAGGAGATTACCCTAACCTATGTGGTGATGCGTATCTGGGATCTGCGCCGGCTGATTATCCCGATCTCCTATTTCATTGAAAAACCCTTTCAAAACTGGACCCGGATATCGGCCGATTTGCTTGGAACGGTATACCTTTATGCGGATTATACCATCCCGGTTGAGGCGGTCCGTCAGGAGTTGTTCCGGATTCTGGAAAAGAGTGAGTACTGGGACGGTAAGGTAAAGGGATTGCAGGTGACCAACACCTCGGACCGGATTGTTGAACTGCGTGCCCTGATGAGTGCAGTGGATTCTCCCACTACCTGGAATTTACGCTGCCAGGTAAGGGAAAAGTTATTAACCTTTATACAGAAGAACTATCCGGAGAGCCTGCCGCAGATGCGAGTGACAATGGAGAAAGATCAAAATAAATCCAATACTGCCAACGTTTGAAAGGCGAATTACTTTACTGATGAAGTCCGTTATTTTAGCAACTTTCATCTTAATCGCATTTTATGCTTCGAGTAAATCACAAACCTGTGCGGGAATAGAAATAGGAGATAATTATTCAACCGTCAATTTGGACAATTTTGAGTTTGTTAGAATTTCGGGGGACCAAAATATTATAGGGGGTATTTATATTGAAAATTTGTTTACGCCTTTCTTTGCTATCGGATCAGGTATTACCTATGTCAAGAAAAGTGCAGAGCTGAAGAAACTGGAATTTCAGACAATTCCCCCCTTCTCAAATCAATTGATCGAGACCAATTCTTACCGGATAGAGATGTCCTATCTGGAAATTCCTGTACGCTTCAAGCTTTTTATGACAAAAACCAGATTTTCCCCATATGTTTTCGCAAGTATTAGATTTGCTTTACTACTAACCTCTGAGATTGAATTAAAACCATCCGACATCCTAAAAACGGATATTATTTTGGGTACCGGTTTAGGTGTAACCTATCGGTTAAGCAGCTTGCAGCTTTTTCTGCAAGCTGAACCCAACTTGGGTCTAATACATGTACTTAAATCCGAACAAAGTGATCTTCCAGTAAAAATAAGAAACAAGGGGATATTAATTAGTGTTGGCTTGGGTGTTAAAATATTATAAGAATTACAGATATTTAACTTTTGTTGTATTAATATACTAATCCAATTCAGAGGCTTTTTATTTGAACTGCCTCTGCAACTTTCAATACTATTTTATTCTGTGAAAGGTCTGTTAGCACCCACTCATTTTCTTTTTTTTCCACCTTTTGATGGAGGCTATTAAGTTGATTAAGCAAATGATCCAACGATTTTTGTGTGGGCAGAAGAATGGTATAACTAACCAGACCGAGAGAATCCGCCGGTGCGGGTTGGGCACCGCGCGAGTTCCACATATTTACCCCGATATGATGATGATAACCACCGGCGCTCAAAAAACCCGCGCCCGGCCAGAGCGCCATCACCTGAAAACCAAGGCTATCCTGATAGAATTCTACCCCTTTCTTAACATCGTTTACCCGCAGATGGATATGTCCCAGCGAGCTTCCCGGTGGTAATCCGGCAAAAGGTCGATCATCCGCCTTTTCCAGCAGTGATTCCAGATCCACTGCCAGGGTATCCATCTTGATGCTATTTTCATCGTATTCCCATACCTCTTGCGGGCGGTCGTAATATATTTCAATTCCATTTCCTTCCGGATCGGTGAGGTACAGCGCTTCGCTCACCAGGTGATCCCCGGCGCCACCCAACGGATAGTGGGATTCCCGCAGATGTTTCAGCCATTGACCCAGCGTTTCTGGTCCGGGCAACCTGATGGCCAGATGAAACAAGCCCGGGGCATGGGGGTATTGTATACCATCCGGGCAGTGCTTCAATCTTAATATCAGTTTACCGGGGATGCCCAGATCAACATATTTGCTCTTGCAATCCAATTCAGTTAATCCGATGACTTTTAGATAAAAATCTCTCTGTTCTTCCAGATTTTTAACTGCCAGGGTCAAATGACCAATGGTGGTAGCGGAGTCTATGGTGAATGGCATGGGTTTTTCCTGTTTCATATGGATGTTTCAACGACAGCACAATAAAAGAAGTTCAAGTACTCTTTACTGAACATTTTATCCTGCTCAATAATTTATCACCCAGTTGCTGTTGAAAATAAAGAATAGGATTGTTGAAAAGTATGGAGTGGATAAGTTATTTCTTTTGAGATGCCCCAATACCCGCTGCAATGGAAGCTGCCAGATACTCAAGCGGGATCTGGTGAGTTCGGCCGCACCTTGGGCATTTCACTTCTTTATGGCTAAAGTTGGGTGGAATTTTCATTTTTAATCCACAGGCACAGGCCAGAATCCCATACCCGGCCGTTTTGTGCAAAACGTCTTTGATATCACGCAGGTTTTTTTGCGGATTATGTTCTTCCGGTTTAACAGCGCTTTGCCGGATTCCCTCTTCTTTGGATGCCTGTAGATTCCCGGGAGTAATGACGCCGGCATTCTGATGCAATTGCCGGAATGCTTTTTCATAGGCAGCCAGGGATGAGCCTTTGGTCATGTTACGCAGCACCCGGATACGGTCCTCGGTGGGCGGATGAGTACTGAATAAACCACCTCCGCTTCCTGAGGCCGCCATGGGATTGACGATAAACATGGGCGCCAGTGTCCGGCTTTTGGAAAAGTTTTTATTCTGACCGGCTGATATTTTCTCCAACGCCGAGGCCAGACCTTCTGGATAGCGGGTAAATTGGGCGGAGCTGGCATCTGCAAGGTATTCCCTTTTGCGCGAACAGGCAAAGTAGATTATCTGAGCCAGAATCGGCGCCAGAATGGCCAGCACAATACTGATGATCAGGATGATGATAGCGCCCTGTCCACCGCCTTCGGAGGATGAGCGACGCCGGCTACCGCCGCTGAACCATAATCCCCGCACAAACAGATCTGCCAGAATCACCACCGCACCCACTGTTACCCCGGCCATGGTCATGAACAAGGTGTCCCGGTTGGCGATATGTCCCAGTTCGTGGGCAACCACGCCCTGGAGTTCGTCCCGGTTCAGATGGCTCATCAGGCCGGTAGTGACGGCAATAGCGGCCCGTTCCGGTTTCAATCCTACTGCAAAGGCATTGGGCACAGCTGAATCGATGACATAAACTTTGGGCATGGCTGGGAGGCCGGACGCAATCTTCATTTCTTCCACAATATTGTATAGTTGGGGCGCATCATCGTGGGAGATTTGTTTTGCCCCGGCGGTCGCCAGCAGGATTTGTTCCCCGCCGGCAAAGCTAGTCAACAGCATAACAATCCAGATAACCATGGCAATCAGGACGCCCCAGAAAATGCCGTCAGCCGGGTCTCGTGACAGGAAGAATGAGCCGATCGCCCCGCCCAATGCGGCGAGAACCAGGGCCAGGAATATGATTAACAAAACCGACTTGCGCCGGTTGGCGGCGATTGCTTCCCACATGGTTTAATTTCCCAAATGATAATATCAGTGAATTAAAATTTTACCTGCGGTGCTTCCCGTTCGGCCGCAACTTCAATTTCAAAGAATTCTGCCTGTTTGAAATTGAACATATTGGCAATAATGTTGGTTGGCACGCTCTCAATTTTGGTATTGAACTGCTGTACCTGGTCGTTGTAAAACTGACGGGCAAATCCCACTTTATTTTCAGTGGTGGTAAGCTCTTCCTGCAGGGCCAGAAAATTCTGGCTGGCCTTAAGGTCGGGATAGTTTTCCACGACCACCAGAAACCGGCTGATCGCTTCATTCAGCTGGCCTTCTGCCTTCCCCTGGGCTGCCGGGCCCTGGGCCTGTACCGCAAGATTTCGCGCCTTGGTAATCGATTCCAGGGTTTCCCGTTCATGCTTCATATAACCCTTTGCTGTTTCCACCAGGTTGGGTATCAGGTCGTGTCTCCGTTTAAGCTGTACATCAATTTGCGACCAGGCGTTTTTCACCTGGTTACGCAACCGAACCAAACCGTTGTACATACCAAACATCCAGAATACCAGAATAACAATAATTGCCAGTATAATAATCCATGTCATTTTATGCCTCCTTATGATCAGATTTTTTGCCAAATAGTTCTTTTATAAAATTTTGTACCTTTCGGTGAGAATCCGAGGTAGCCTGCGAACCGGTAATTTCCAGCAGTTCACCTTTATCCAGCCATATGCCACCGTCCCGGGGGCATATGTCAACTTCTACACCGGTATGGGGAAATTTTGCTTCCTTCATTTTTTTCCGGCAGCGGGGACAACGTCTTTTGCTCTTCACCGCATCGGGAAGATCTGAAAGATCCAGCATTTTGTCCTTCAGATCGATGATCAGTTCCAGTTCCCCCTGATCCAGCCAGGTACCTTCGCAGGTCGGGCAATAATCCAGCTCCACCTGATTGTATTCCAGGATCATCATCGGTGTTTTACATACGGGACAATCCATTGCTGACTCCGGTTATTCAAAAAATCAATCAAAAATACCAGGAAAATATAAAATGGAAATCGTAAAACTAAAAGCGAAAGTTGGATGGGTGGTCCAAAGAATCATATTTAATGTGGCTTTGGGGGAAGAATGATCGAAGGAGATTGTGTCATCTCTAGTAAGGTTATTGTGATAATCTCAGAGTAAAACCACCTAACAGTGATATGATTCAGACTCATCCCTTTTCTCTCATAGTTAATCGGCGGTTTATATCGTACGCTGCACTGATCAGTCCCAGATGGGTAAAGGCCTGGGGGAAATTTCCCAGATGTTCGCTGCGAAGACCCAGCTCTTCAGAATAAATACCCAGATGGTTGGCGTACCCCAGCATCTTCTCGAAAAAAAATCTGGCTTTTTCCAGATCGCCGGAGCGGGAGAGACATTCCACATACCAGAAGGTACACATATTAAAAGTACCCTCCTCACCCAACAGTCCATCAATCGATTTATTTCCGATTTGATAACGGTAAACCAAGGAGTCGTACACCAGGCTTTTTTCTATAGCTTTAAGGGTAGAAAGCCAGCGTGGGTCCACCGGGCTGATAAAACGCACCAGTGGCAACAGCAGATTGGAAGCATCCAGCGCATTGGCACCCTTATGCTGCATAAAAGCTTTTCTCTTTTTATTCCAGAAGTTCTGAAAAATATCTTCATAAATTTTATCGCGATTTTTCAGCCATTTATCAATCGGTGCAGGAAAGGAACGTTTCTGGGCCAGACGAATTCCCCGGTCCAGGGCAACCCAGCACATGCTGCGGGAGTAGAGAAATTCATGTTTACCACCCCGCACCTCCCAGATGCCCTCATCCGGTTGGTTCCAGTTGTTACTTACCCAGTTTAAAAGCCGGACCAGATTTTTCCAGAAATCGTAGGAAATGGGCTCCCCATATTTATCAAAAAGATAAACTGAATCCATCAGTTCACCGTAAATGTCTAACTGCAGCTGTTTAGCTGCACCATTGCCGATGCGAACCGGGGCAGATTTTTTATAACCTTCCCAGTGGGAAAGCTCCTCTTCCGGGAGATCATGCCGTCCGTCGAGGCCATACATCACCTGCAGAGAACCATCCGATTCCAGTTCATCACAGCGCGCCTTAATCCAGTTCATGAATTCCGAGGTCTCATGGGTATATCCCAAACGGATCAGCGCATAAAGTGTGAATGACGCATCCCTTATCCAGGTGTAACGGTAGTCCCAGTTTCTCTGGCCACCCAGTTCCTCCGGCAAGCCAAAGGTGGGCGCGGCGACAATGGCCCCGGTAGGTTTAAAGGTAAGCAGTTTTAAGATTAAAGCCGAGCGGTTCACCATATCCCGCCAGCGACCCTGATATTTGGATTTACCAATCCAGTCCCGCCAGAAGTTTAAAGTGCTTTTGAAAAATTCACTCTCATACGAGGGTGCCCCGGAAGGTGACTCCTTGCCCTGCTTTGCTTCTTCCAGAATAAAGGACGACTTTTCTCCGGAATGTAAGGTAAATTCTGCTATAGCAGCGCCGTTCTCTATTTTGAGTGGTACTTTACAACGCAGTCGCAGGGCAGATAATTTTTTATTCTCCGGAATAAATAAAACAGCGTCCTTTTGTTTCTCAACTTTATGTTCGCAGCGCCCATAGTCGAAGCGCGGCTGACAAACCATGCGAAATTTGATGTCTCCACGCACTGATTTTACCCGTCGAACCAGATCGTGTGCATGCTCGCCCTTTCCGACCGGCATAAAATCGGAGATTTCCGCCACCGCATCCTTAAACAAAAAACGGGTAAGCAGGATATTGGAATCGCTGAGGTAAATCTGTTTAAGATTGGGATCTTTTTGCACCGGTGCCAGGGCGAAACGACCGCCTTTTTTATCATCCAGTAAAGCGGCGAAAATAGTTGGTGAATCGAAATAGGGAAAACACATAAAATCGATCGATCCGTTTTTACCTACCAGAGCGACCGAGTGCAGGTCACCAATGATACCGTAATCTTCAATCGGTTGATATGACATTTGCAAGGCCTTTCGCATGGTAAACTTTACCTAATTAACGGAATAAAAATTATCAGTGCAAATTCTGTTGCCTATTTTTCGGAATAAACCCAGTCCGGCCTTTTACTCATCAGCGTCCGGAGATCCATCCGCAGTTCTTCCACGGTTGGCCGGCCCAGATACCACCAACCGTTATAAATTTTATAAATCGCTCGGTCTTTATCTAGAACAAAGGTATAGGGAATATAGATTTCACCATGTCTTTTGTCGGTATGATCCGCCATTTCCAGTTCATGCAAAAGTTTCTTGTCATTATCACACAGGAACGTCCATTCGGCATCCAGCGCATTCCGGACTTCTTTGGAGGTGAAAGGACCATCCACACTCACGGAAATTATATGACAGTAATCCACCCTCAACTCCGGTTGCAAATACGTCGCATAGTTAGTCATTTATCGCCGGTCTTTTGGGCAGAAATATCCCCCGGGAAAAATGAGAATGCCTGGCATACCTTTTAATAAAGCTGATAGCTTTTGCTGTTCACCATTTTGATCCGGTAAATCGAAATCCGGATATTTATTTCCAACTTTCAGATCTGCTCTCATGGGATATTCCATTCAAAACCTCGGTCTTGTTTAAATGATTGTGCTCCTGTATTATTCCAATAATATTAATATCCCGATTTTTCGCTGAAATTGGTCAAAAACCATTTTTCATAATATCTCTGGTAAAAAGGAAGTTTTTATGAATTGATACAAAAATGTTGCTGTATGAAGGATTTTTCTCGCTCAGTAATAAAAATTTTTTTTCGGTTCTTTTTTACCATATTCATTTTTATAATCAATAGGTAGCTGATAATTCAGCAAATAGATCCCGTTTAACAGGAGAATTTAATTTTTTAGTGAATGTGCATCCCCTATCAACATCTGCAGTTTGATGAGAATGTTTGTTCACTTCTGATAATACCCTAATCTTAAATTAAAGGAGAGAAACGCATGAGTAAAGTTACCAAAAGCAGTTTGTTCCTGCTGGTATTTGTCTTTTTACTCTTTGTCCTGGCCGGTTTAACCGTTGGCGATGAAGCAGCAAAAAATACTATGAAGGAAACTGTAAAGAGTCTGGTGAAAGGTACCGATGCAAACAAGGCAAACGATAATTCCGGCTCCGAAATTAATGGCACCATTAAGTATGAGGAAATTTTTGCCGATACCATCCCACCGCCCGGTTGGTTCGCAGTAAATGAAGACGGAAGCCCGGCACCCGATACTACCTGGGAATATTATGAGGGCATTAATTTTACCAGTGGCGATTCGGTTCGTCCCCAGGCCGGTGTGGCATTCTGGGCGAATAATTTTAATAATGCCAATGGCACGATTATTCAGGATTGGTTAATTACCCCGAGGTTACCGGTGATAGAATCCGGCGACTCCCTCTATGTTTGGGTAACCGCCATTAGTTTGACTTATCCGGATACTCTTACCATTTGGGTTTCCTTGCTGGATAGCCTGGTATCCAGTTTTGGTTTCCCGGTTGATACCATTATTGATCCGGGTCCCACCGGAGAATGGCATCGCTATGCTATGGATATCACAGTGGACGATCTGATTGTGGGATATGAGCCATTTGTAGGTTTTAAGCACGATCATAGAAATGGCGGGCCGACCGGTTCCGGATCCAACTGGGTATGTTTGGATCATGTTATTCTGGCCAATGGCGGACTGGCGACCTCCATCGGAAATTCACCCAACAGTACTCCATCGGGATTTGTCCTGCAACAAAATTATCCTAATCCCTTTAATCCGTCCACGACGATTGCCTATCAACTGGCTAGTGAATCTGAAGTATCGCTCACGATCTATAATTTAACCGGACAGGAAATAAGAACCCTGGTAAATGAAAGACAATCCGCCGGTCCGCAGCAGGTTGTCTGGGATGGCAAGGATCTGCATGGCAACCAGGTGGCCAGCGGGATCTATCTCTATCGGTTAAAAACAGAGAATAACATCCAGACTCGCAAAATGATCCTGATGAAATAGATTGATTATGTCTTGATGAATTTAAAGCACCGGCCTCATTAGTGGCCGGTGCTTTTTTTACCTAACCCAATTGACAATTTACATCAGAATTAATTGTGTCTCACCGGAATTTGCAACCGGGCGATCACACCGGCATGATCGGATGGCCATAAGCCGGAAGGCGTCATGTCACGCAGCTCATCACCTACCACAAAGGAGAGAACCGGACCAATAACCTGCCGGTTGAATAGCCAGACATTGCTCCTCACCATGATGAGATCAATCCGGTGATCGAGATTGACCGTGGTGTTGCGAAGGTCCGGATCATGGCTAGCAGTATATCCGTCCCGATTAAGAAATCCCACCAGATTACGGGTCCAGGTGTCTACAAAATTCTGGGATAACAAATACTGATAGGTCGGTTCCCCGGACGCACGGGTATTCAGATCACCTACCAGAATCACCGGTTTGGTCTCATTCTGAAATGTTCCCACCAGTTCCTCCGCCTGGGCATGACGGATCTGTTCCACCTCGGATTCAAAGTGAGTGCTTACAAAGCGATAGGTTTTACTGCCAACTGTTGCATCCATGGCGACATAGCCGCGCCTGAAAATCACCTCGCCGAATTGGGGGGGAAGGGGTAAATATGCCTGATAATTCTGGGCAACTACATTATCAACATCCACATCATTTCTGGCCAGGACCACATCAAAATCGTTCAGTCTTATATCATCGAAGGTGAAAGTGGCAGGAGGAGTAAAACCTGTAAGCATCGGAACCTCCACATCAAAATTCTCGATCATACCAACAACCCGGTAGTCCAATCCTTTTTCCTGAAGTGCGTTTAGCAAAATGTCAAGAAAATCCAAAAAGACCACGGTTGCAGGTGTAGTACCACCGTAGGCGGCATCCCCGGGAGACTGAATTCGGAATAAAGAAATCTCTTGCAGACCAATCAAATGAGGCTGACCCAGGGCAACCTCCTGTGCGATTGCTTGTGCCCGTTCAGGAAAATTGGTAGAGACCAGCATCTGCATCGCCCAGGCAACCACCTGCGGAATAAGATTGGGATCCTGCACCCGATAAATGGAATCCAGATCCGTTCCCACGTAGACATTACGAGTCATCACCCGGATTGATCCTTGGCAGGGATTTCATTTGGCAAATCCTTCCGCCTCGCTGGTTGGTAGCTGTTCCTCGCCGGTCAGCGCTTCAGGCGGCGCCACCGGTGTCTGCTTCTCACATCCGGTAAAAAACAGAAAAGCGCTCAAAGCAACCAGATAAAATAAGCGAATAGCCATAAATACCTCCTTGGTTAAAAGTTTGAATAAAATGCCCGGGAATTTTGATTTAAATTATCCCCTGGTATTGTACTCGGATCAGTTTATGACAAGTAGAATGCCAAAAAGGGTAATGGAGGTATTTTGCCTTATTTATAATGGTTGGCAGATAATTTCAAACTCCAGCGGTCATATCGGAAGTGTATGCTAATGTTGACAATTGTATGGTTTTGTGAACGATCAGCCACCTTAAATTTCTTACCGGAAAATCATAATTGAGGTAAGATAAAAGAAGTAAAATTATTGCAGAGGGGTCACCTTAAAGGTCATAAAGCGTCTCGTCAATTCTGGGTTTTTTCTTTTTAACTGTCTTTCCTTTTTTCTCCTCAAGAACAAAAGGTTCATCGGCTTCCAAAAGATCTCCCATTTCTTCTTCGATCTTGTCCGGGTCTTCTCCTCTTTCCATCCGGTGTATGGCCTCTTCCATTCCAGGCCCCAGTTTCATCCCGGCCGCATCGGTTAACTTCCGCATCAGTTGGGCTGCCTGACGGGGATCATCTTCTTTAATATTGTCTGCCTCCCGGGTCAGCATGGCCATGGCTTTCTTCATCCTGGATTCATCAAATTGCGGCATATCCTCGGTCATCTCGGATGAACCTTTCCGGGAAAGCGTGGCAAAAACCGACATTTTCTTTTTCAATTTTACCGTTTTGCAGTTCGGACATTGGGGGATTTTTTCGGTGTTTACTTTTAAAGAAAAAAATTTATAGATCGTATTGCATTTCTGACAATAGAACTCGTATATCGGCAAAACAAATCTCCTTATGCATTAAAAATATTAATTACACCGTCCACCCCGGATTCCAGCTAAAAGTATCGAAATTTTATCGGATTAAAATAGGGAGCTTGAGTAAAAATCTTTTAAAACAATTTAATGGCATTTTTTAAATATCTTCGCCAGGCTATCTTCCCGCAATATTTTTTTCCGCGGATTACCCTCATCATCCGGCCAGCGCACCAGTCTGATGATGCCGTCTTCGATTTCGATTCCGGTAATATCTCCATCCGGAAATGAGCAGCAGCCGGTATTAAAGTAACAGGGCTTTTGATTTTGGGGAATTTCCAGTCGCACGCCATTGGATTTTGCTAAAACCCAGTTTAAGCGGGATACCAAGGCTTTAAGCTGTTCCTGAAGCTCCTGTTTTTCTTTGGCTGCTTTGCTGGACTTCAGCTTTATCCGCAGATTGTCGATTTCTCTTTGCAGGAAGCTCTCATGACTCTCGGAGGTAAAAACCGGATGGTGGGTGTGTCCCGAAATCAGGATCAATCCCTTTTGCTCCTTTGCCCAACCATGCATGGCGGTTTCATGTTTTAACCGTAAATTGAAATTTTTAGCCGGTGTGGTAGCAGAGATACCGGTGAGTCTCTGGAAGGGTCGCCAGATATATCGGACAAATAACCGGCTCAGCCAGGAAAATTTATCAGATTCGCTGGTCCCCTGATGGCCGTGCACGAAGAACAGCTCACCCAGTTTTTTCCCTTTGGACTGCACTTCCAGGGTGTGTCCTTCCTTGACCATCGCCTTTGCATTGCCGGCGGTAATATATTTTTTCAGGTATTTATCCACCCGGTGTTGATATTGCCATTCATCATCGTGATTGCCAAAAAAACGCAAATATTTTTCCTCCTGAACAAACTTGCCTTCCAGCTCAAGCGTATCCTGATAGGTTTTGATAACCGGTTTGGGCCGGTCTTCCCACAACTCCTCCACATCACCCAGAACGTAAAGGGTAAATCCGGCTTCAAAATAATATCCCAGGGCAGCATGGTAGGCTGCTTTACATTTCCGGAAATCATCCGCACCATCGTTGGTTCCCCGGTGCTGGTCCGAAAGGATAACCAGTTTTATATCATTTAGTTCAACAACCTCTTTCTCTGCTGTTTTTTCCCAGACTTTATTTAGACCCTTTTTTATTTCGTCTTCGTATTTTGACATCTTCTCATCTCCTTTGAAAAAAATAATGATCTAGACTATTGACGAATTCTTAAATGGCATCTTTTACGGATTGGCAGTTTGTTTAAAATGTAATTCTAAATTAATAATTTTTGCCATCAATTCAAGTGAAATCCGGCAATTTTGAATTTTAGAAAATAAAAACCGCCGGTAAGGGATTTCTTATCGGCGGCATGTTAAAATTCCGACACTGAATTTATTCTCTTTCCAACAGTTGAGAATATCCGGGAAGATTTATTTCAGTAAGATCATTTTTTTCACCCTGACAAAATCTCCTGCCCTCATCCGGTAAATATACATCCCGGTACCTACCGGATTTTCTTGATTGTTTTTTCCATCCCAGATAATCTGATATATACCCGGCAGTTGTCTACCGAAGTCGAATGATCTTATTTTTTGTCCGAGGACATTGAAAATAGTAATCTCAACTTCCTGGACACGGGGTAAAGCATAGCGGATAGTAGTGGATGGATTGAATGGATTCGGGAAGTTCTGCATCAGGGCAAAGTCCAGAGGGATATTAGGATTGTTCGGATCATCAATAGGAAGATAGAGATTATTCTTGCCAAACATCAATGCCAGGGGTGAACCGAACAATGGTCCTCCGGTTCCGTTGTTCCGGTAAGAGACTCCCTCGGTGCCCCGATAATTTTCAATTCCAACCAGGGCATCATTGCCTATGGCGTCCGGAAGCGGATCTGTGCTTTCCAGATTATTGTACTGATATTTAATATTTCCGTTCGGATAGAGTATGACCTGGAAAGTAATATAATCTGTGGCCGATCCCTGATCGTAGGCATGCCAGTAGGTGACCACGAAATGCGAGTTATCCCCGCCGTAATAAATATGTGCATCGGGATGGGTAGCATTATCCAGGTCCAAATCCATTGCGCAAGCAGCTAAAAAATTATTCGGTTCATCGATGTGAGGAATACTGGCATCATCGGCGTTAGAAATATATCCATCGCCAAAAGTGAGATAGCCATTGGACCCGATGTATATATCAGTATAGGTGCTGTCGAAGAAGGCGAAATTAAAACCGATATTCCAGGGTCCAAAGTAACCATCATTCCCATCCCCGGAAGTCCAGCTGGTTATTTCAGTATGGCCCGAGGCAACAGGATTGATCCAGTCATAAGTTGGCTGGGATGCCGATCCACTTGCCCCACCGGTTGAATTGGCAAAATAATAACCACCGGTACCATCCTCCCCGCCACCGTAGTGCGAGGTATATTGGGCATTAGTGGTATATTTAACCTTCCCATTTTTAGTATAACACAGGTGGACCTTACCCTGTGGGTCTGTGGTGATGTCAAAAATACGACCATCTTCCCATAGGTCGAAATCTTCATCTCCATCTACATATTTTCTTACCCATGTACCCGAAGCATTAGTTGCATATCTTAACTCGTTGCTCAGTGAATGGTAATAGAGTATGTGTGGGTTGCCCTCAGCGTCTACGTCAATACGATTACCATAGCTCTGAAATTCTCCACTGTCTATAAAGGTAGTATTCCAAACCCCCGCCGTTTTGACTGCGTACCAGGTATCCTGCCGCGGATCTCCTCCACCACTAACATAACTGATATGAGGCCTGTTAAGGCTGTCGACCACAATATCGGTCACCATACCCTCGAGTTGAGCACCACTCCAGTTGGGATCAACCGCCACGGGTGCCTGCCAGGTACCGATAGCCGTATTCGTGATATATCCAAGTCCCCCGATAGAACCCATCGCGTAGAACGACAGATGGACATAGCCATCTTGGTCAGCTGCAATCGAGGAATAGTCATAGGCATAGATATTCGAACCGACTCCGGACAAATTCCAGGTCCCGGATTCATTAGTAAGATATTTTAACGGCGCGGACGATGCCATCGACTCCGTTTCACAATAACTGATGTGTATTTTATCATTTGGGTCGATGTCCATTGAAAGCGGCCAGAATCCCGAGCTGTTTTCAGCCAGTATTTCGGCGGGTTGCCAGGAACCACCTATGTTATTCGTGTACTTGAGCTTAGCAGTAGTAGACCAGTTGTAGTCAACATAACTAATATGCACATTACCAGAGGCATCAACAACAATTGCAGTACTTTGAATGGTCTCACTATTATCCAACAGTTGACTTTCCCAAAAGCCACCCGCATTACTGGCATACATTAGATCTCCTTCCCAGGAGTCGGTGAGATAGCTAATGTGCACCTTCCCAAACCTGTCTACAGCAATAGAGGGTGAACTGCCTTGGTCAATGGTTGCGGAAATGAAATCGCTCACTCTGGTTTGTAAACTCACCCTATTATTCTCCGGAACCCGGTCAATTTCATTGCCGCTCACCCCGGCTCGGTTAGAAAATCTTCCATCTGTGGTTGTCTGTACGGTAATTCGTATTACACCGCTGCTGTCACTGGGAAGATTACCAATGGTCCAGGTAACATGATTTCCTAAATGGGTGCAGGCTCCAATATTGCAGTTAGCAGAAACAAAACTAACATTGGGAGAAAGGGTGTCTGTCATAACCACACCGGTGGCATTCATCGGACCCAGATTCATGACATTGAACATATAAGTAATATAATCTCCTGTTTTAACCGGATCCGGGTTATCTGATCCCGAGATTGCCAGGTCCGCTCCCGGGGGACGTTCCCAGAGAAAAATATCTGATTGTGAAATTATGGATGGACTTGGATCCTGATCATCATACCAGACAATTTTATCAGCAAAAACCCGGGGACCAAACTCGTCATCGGGCACAGTGGAAATGGGAATGAGCGTTCCCCATAATTTGGTATGAAAACTATACATATAAATATCCCAATTCCCATTCCGGTCATCTGCAAAAACCAGATTATTCCCCCAAATGTGGGGATCTGCCTGATTTGGTTTTACTGAGATATTATGTTCCAGGATTGGTGAAAATGGCCATTCCAAATGCAGCAGGGCGCCGGTATAATAATAATAATAGAACATGTAGATGTCCCAGTTGCCGTTCCGGTTATCTTCCCAAAAAATTCTTCGCCCATAAATAGTAGGGTTTTTTTGTTCATTGGGATCGTCACAGACTGTGATGATTTCTTGACGATAAGCATCGTACAGGAAAATATCCGCAGCTGGGCCAGAGTAGGTTTGATAAGCAATTAGATGTTTATAAATACTTGGATTGAATTGAGGCCCCATATTATCATCGGTAATTTGAACCGGAAAAGTACCGGCTGCGATATCATACATAAATAAATTTCTACTAGTTGGTCCTGCACTCTGATCAATATAAACCAGGGTATCCCCGTAAATATCTGGATAATACTGGTCCCCGGAATAATCAATTAATGGGTAATCCCCTAATGCGGGATAATTAAAATTATAGTTGTAGATGTCCCATTTTCCATTCCGGTGATCGGCCCAGACCACTCTGTCACCTGAAATACGAGGTCTTGATTTAGTACCTCCTACTGAAGTAATCTGTATTTCTGTGCTGTTCAGAATGTTATATAAATAGATATGAGGTGTTCCACTTCGACTATCTACCCATACTATCCAATCTCCATCGATATCTGGGTCAATTTGAAGATATTGAGAATTGGTAATTTGGGTGATGGGGTTTTGTGCAACTAATGAAGCTACCAAGGTAAATGATAAAAAAAGAATAAGACATAAAAACTGATTATCCTTCCTTCTGTTCATGGCAATCCTCCTTTTGCTGGACACACGATATTTATTTAAAGCATAGCTTTCTCATTGTGTCGTTAAACAGCCAAGACCAGTTCATTTATAACTCTATATAAATAACCCTCATGGTCCTTAAGTCAGATTACCAAAGGAGAAAAGATTTTCTAATGGGGTATCGAAGCATTTTAATAGTTTTGTAGATCCGGATAAATTCCTGGCTAAATCAAAATAAATCCAATATGCGATGTAGTTTCAATGATTACCGTTTATAATACAAATAAAGTTAAAGGCTATCAAGTAGTATTTCTGTGACGACGGGCAACTCGGAAAATTAAATCAAATATATTTTTTTAGAAAAAAAGCCCCTTTTATCCAAAGGGGCTTGCTGAATATTAAAAATTTAATTACAAAAATTTCACTGCTGAAAGTTCATTCCTTCAACTTTTTTATAACCGGCAGGAATATCAAAATAACCCGAAGGTGCAGTTCCTTCTTTAAATTCAAGTAATTCCTGGGTGGATTTCATCGAAGCGCCCATCATATTTACCGTGGTTATGGTAAGTACCGGCACACCTTTTATTTTTTTCATTTCATTGGCCATTTCATCCATGGCGCCACCAAACATACCACCTTTTCCCATCATGGTGGTTCTGTATTGTGCATAAAGCTCAGGATCGACCTTCAAATCTTCAGTTGCCCATATTTCACCCTCTGAAGGGCCCATCATGGTTTGCAAATTCTGTGTGTATTTTCGGCAATTCCATTCCCCGATTTTTTTCGTCTCATTGGTGGGTGTAACGGTCAGTTTCATCTGGGTCATTCCCTTCATCATGCCCATCATATTGGCTTTTTGTTGTTCGTCCATACCTTTCTCTTCCATCGCCTCATTGATCTTATCCCCCATCGCTTTCCCTATTTCCAGGGGCATTTCGGCATATGTATTCTTGGCATGATCCAGCATATACATTTTGTTCTGGTCCAGTCGCATGATGATCGATTGCTCCGGATTATCGCTTCTCAGTTTATCCGAAGTGATCCAGATGGTGGTTATCTCATCCTTAGCCGGTTGGGATTGTCCCATCATTTGAAAACCCTCAGTATGCATTTTTTGCTTCATGAAAATGTCGGCTTGAATAAAACCGGTCATAAGAAACAGAACAGCGAGAGAGAGGGCAAGCAAAGATCTTAATTGCCTCATAAGTTCTCCTTTCTTTAAGAATGGTCAAATTTCATTTAAATGCAGACGAAAATGGTTACTAATATAAGCATCAGATTTCCCGGGTGTGTGATTTTTATCAGAATCGGTGCAAACACACTTCAATGTTCATTGCTCTATTAGGCTATGTATTTTCATCAGATTGAAGGTAAGGTTTAAACAGATAACCAATCTCCTCCAAAGATTCCTCAATCGCGATGGGAAGCACCATGGTAAACATGTCCAGCAATACCAGGGCGTTTACTGATGAATCGGTTTTGCTTGCCGCCCGGAGTCTTTCGGCAATGGAGGCATTCAGAATCTGCATGTTCTGGTAAATCTTTTTCAAACCTTTGAAATCCAGGTCGGGAATCTTACCCTGTTTTTTTAAAAAATATTGAGCCAGTAAATACATGGAGGTTGCCCGGTAGATAGTTTCATCTGCTCCGGCCAGTGGCAAATGAAATCTGGCCATTGGTCTAAAATAGGCAGTATGTGGACAACCGGTCGCCGGGATGACTAAACCCATCATGGCGCTGAGTGCTTCCTGGGCGGTGGTCCTTTTTGAAATGGTCCGGTTGCTGGTTACTACTTCCAGTTGCAGATTCTGGTAAGACATTAATCCGTCAAAGTGGTTAATAATATTTACCAGATTTGCGGCCAGGGGACAATGCGGGCTTTTATCAGGTTTTAAAGGGCAATGCGAACATTGCTCAAATTCCAGTTTAGTCCAATCCGGCAGTTTTTCCGGAAGATTATTCAATAGATCAATGGTTCGTGAATCGAAATTCAGATCAAAGACTTCCACTTTGCCATCCGGCAGGGTAATGCGATATTGAATCTGATAGGTGCTCATTTCACCTCCCAGTCATTTTAAAAGTCCGGGATCAGAATAAAACATTTAAGATAGAAGGAATTTAATTTCATTTTATCAGATCAGCAAATTTTATCTGAAAATGGCCAGAATACCAGCAACCAGCATGGCAATAAAAATATATTTCTTAATTTTTTCTTCAGAAGTTTTCTTCAAAACGGTTGTACCGATATAGGCACCAATCATCATACCGGCTGCGATAATAATTCCGATGTGAAAATGGATATGTCCCAGAAAAGCATGCTCAACTGTCCCGAAAAAGGCGGTAATCATGATCATAAATAGAGCAGTGCCCACGGCAATCTTTGGAGGTAATAATATCCCCACGATTAAAACCGGGGTTTTCAAAAACCCTCCGCCAACCCCCAATAGACCACTGAAATATCCGGCAATGGAACCAACCAGAATCAAGGCGGGGATGCTGCAATGGGCACCCCGGGCTGTTTTACAGTAAACGAAGGGTTTTATAAAATTAATTTTATTAAATCCTCTGGCTACAAGATTAAATGAAGAATCTTCTGGAATCTGCAGGGTCAGCATTAGATAGACCACAATGGAGAGAAACAGAATTTTCAGCACCAGGTCCGGCATGAAATCAGTAAAATTTGCCCCGACGATTACGCCAAGAATCGAACCCATTTCCATAATCAACCCGATCTTCAGATTAACATAGCCATGCTTCAGATTCCGGAATGTGGCTACTGCGGTATAGGGAACCATGGCAAAAAGCATGGTGCCGGCCACATATTTAATCGGAAGTTCGAAAATAAGAACTAAAAAAGGAATTAATAATAAACCACCACCCAAACCAACACAGGCACTGGCAGCAGAAGTGAAGATGGAAATAAAGAAGATGATTAGATAATTCAATAAGATTTCCACACTATGGTAGTAGTTCTATTTTACAAGATTGAACCGACCTTTACAAGATGATTTCCATAAACAGGACAATACATTCACTATCACTCAAAAACTTCCTCAAGTAGCTGGCCGAAGGCATTCTTTAGGTCGGAAATCAGATCCGCGCTCGATTCTATCCCCACAGATAACCGGAGTAATCCGTCCGTCACGCCAATCGCCGCCCTTTCCTGGGGGGAAAGATACACATGTGAAGCGGAGGCGGGATGTGAGATCAGGGTGGAAACATCGCCCAGGCTTACGGTAAATTTGATTAATTTCAAATTTTGCATCACAGTTTTGGCCGCTTCAAAACCACCTTTTACTTCAAAAGAGAGCATTCCGCTGTAACCGTTGAAATGACGCTTATTATATTCGAACTGGACATTGGATGGCAGACCGGCATAGAGAACTTTTTCCACCATATCATTGGTTTCCAGATACTTGGCAATGGCCAGTGCATTTTTGCATTGCCGTTCCAGCCGAACACCCAGGGTTCGGATTCCCCGCAGCAGCAACCAGGCAACAAACGGGGAGATGATTCCTCCGTGATATTTGAGTTGTGGTCGTACCCGTTCAATTTCTTCTGTTGGGCCGATAACCAACCCACCGATCAGATCCGAATGCCCCCCAAGATATTTGGTGGCACTGTGCAGAACCAGATCTGCCCCGGCCTTTAGTGGACTAAAAATTGGTGGTGGGGTGAAGGTGTTGTCCACCAGAAATTTACATTTATGATTATGCGCCATTTCTGCCCATTGAAAGATATTGGTGCTCACCAAAGTTGGATTTGCCAATGGTTCGGCATAAAGAATCTTGGTTTTGGATCGGATGCTTTTTTCTACAGTTTTCAGGTCGGTGGGATCGACAAAGGTGGTTTCGATCCCCAGTTGAGCCATCTGCTCCTGCATCAGATGATAAGTTCCTCCATAGATCAGTGATGAGGCGACGATGTGATCTCCCGGTTTGCAATAGGATAAGATGGTGCTGGAAATCGCCGCTAATCCAGAGCTGAAACTTAAACAGGCATCGCCTCCCTCTATTTCTGCCATCACCCGGTTTAATACTTCCACAGTAGGATTGCTGTATCGGCTGTAAATATAACCAGGTTTTTTACCGACTAAAATATCCGTACCATCTTCAACATCTTCATACAAATAATTGCTGGACTGAAAAATTGGCGGATTGGGCGTGCGGACTTTGGAGAAATCGAAACCGCTGCCGCTGTGCACTAACCTGGATTGAATATCCCACTTTGCTTTATCTCTCATAGTTCTACCCCTAAATATTGACGTTCTATCTAATGGTTCACAATTTAGAAAATGTTGGAATGTTTTTCTATTCCTTTTTAGCTTCCCGGAAAAACTGTATAAATTTAAAATCTTAACATGACTGAAATCTTAAACAACTTAATTTATGCCCTGGTGTGTAAGATGATTTTTATTTATAAATTATCAGGGGTTAAGAAACCCTTTGGGATGGATGACGTAAAAACCACTAAAAATCTGATTATCTGATAATTTGATGAATAAACTTTTACGATTTCTATTTCTGTCTATCCTTCTGTTTTGCCTGACTGCCCAGGCATTACCGCCTACTATTAACGGTTTTATTACCGACAGCTCCAGTGGGGAAGGACTGATTGGTGCGAACGTTTATCTGGATGGTCTCCCTATTGGTATATCAACCAATGAACAAGGATATTATGTGCTCCATCCCATTCCACCGGGAAAACACACTTTAAAAGTCTCTTTTATTGGTTACAAGACATTTAGCCAGGTTATTGATTTGAGAGATGGCGAAAAGAAATTCCTCAATATTGCATTGATTCCGGAGGCGATTGAAGGAGAAGAAGTTGTTGTTTCCGCAGAAAGTGCTGTTAATGCCAGGGAAATACAAATCAGTCAGGTGGAACTGAGTGCAAAAAATGTGAGAGATGCCCCACAGCTGGGAGAGGCCGATCTGTTCCGAACCCTGCAGGCCTTACCCGGTGTGATTGCCGAATCGGATTTCAGTACCGGTCTGGTGGTTCGGGGTGGCAATACCGACCAAAACCTGATTATGCTGGATGGCATTACGGTTTACAATCCTTCTCATATGGGTGGACTATTTTCCAATTTTTTACTGGATGCTACTAAGGACGCCCTTTTTATTAAAGGTGGTTTTCCCGCTGAATACGGGGGCCGGATGTCCTCCGTGCTAAATGTAATCAGCAAATCGGGTAATAGTAAACACTACACCGGGTCGGTTGGGATTAGTCTTTTAAGCAGCCGGTTGTCCTTGGAAATTCCAACCGGTAACGGATCGTTGTTGCTGGCTGGCCGGCGAACCTACTTCGACCAGGTATTGCGTGCGATGAACAAGGAATTTCCCTATTACTTTTATGATTTCCAGGGTAGTTTTTACCGGGACCTTTCACCCTATGACCGCATAAGTATCAGCGGTTATTTTGGCAATGATGTTCTGGACTGGGATCGCCTGAATTTTAAACTGAACTGGGGAAACCGAACCGTATCCTCAAACTGGAGACATGTCTTTTCTCCTCAGCTCTTTTCCAATTTTATGGTGGCGGGCTCCAAATTTCAAACTAATGTACTCTTAGGGGGAGATCAGGGGGTGAACAGTAATAACGAGGTGGTTGATTATACCGTTAGCGGAGATCTGAGTTATCTCCACAGCGGCGACCATGTCTACAAGTTTGGTTTTGAGGTAAAAAAACTTACTTTTAATTATGAGGATAAATATGATAATCGAACCTTATTCCGTCTAAAACAGATACCAACCGAGGTTTCCACTTACTTTCAGACTGACTGGAAAATCAATTCCAATTGGATTATAAAACCCGGACTTCGGGTGAGTTATTTCAGCAGGATAAAGAACTCCTTCTATCTTGAACCACGATTTGCTCTAAAATATAAATTACGCGATGGCGAATATCTAACCTATGCCACCGGCCTGTACCGTCAGTTTATCTTCACCGTGCAGGATGAGTATAATCCAACTATTATTAACAGCTGGTTTGCCATCGACAAAACTGTGCCCACCGGACGATCCCTTCATAATATTATTGGTTATGAGCGAGAACTTTGGAGTACCACCAGCCTGGAGATTGAATTTTATCATAAAACGCTGGATAATATGCTTACCTATAGAGAGAGACGCTCATCGGTTGATGAGGAATTGGGGGATGATATTAAAGCCAACGAATTATTTATTCCGACCAGTGGATACTCCTATGGTATGGAATTTTTTCTTCATAAAAAATACGGTCATCTGGCCGGATGGCTGGGCTACACTTTAAATTGGGCGAAAAAGACCCTGGAGGGAGATACTTATTACGCCTCCTTTGATCGCCGGCATAATATCGATTTTGTCATGAGTTACGATCTGGGCAGAAACTGGCGATTGGGTGTCCGGTTTAATTACGGATCGGGATTTCCTTACACCAGGGTGATAGGCAGTTATCAGGAACGGGATGGGGATTTGACCACCCGGCGCCTGATTTATGGAAAGCGCAACCGCTTCCGGTATCCTGCCTACCACCGGCTCGATTTAAGTATGACCAAATATTTTAAGTGGCTGGGAATGGAGTGGCAGTTTGACATCCAGACGGTTAATATCTATAACCGGGAGAATGTATTTCTCTATGAATGGGATTTTGATGAAAACCCGGCAGAGCAGACAGTGATTCCCATGTTGCCATTTATTCCGACAATTGGGATATCCACAAATTTTTGAGACAAGGATTTTATCATGATTAATGCAACTAAAATATCCGGGCTTTTCTTGTTGCTATACATTTTTATGATGGGATGTGAAAACCCGAATCAATATGAGTTCGAACCTGAACTGGTATTGAATGGCCAGTTAAATGCCGGACAGCCCATCGATTCCATCTATGTCAGTTTAAGTGCGGATATTCTGGCGAAATACAGCACCTTCAACCAGCGGGTAACGGGTGCGGAAGTAATGATTAACGGTGTGCAGTTAAATGAGTATAACAATTTACCCGGGGTCTATTATTACCCGGATCGTTCTTATAAGGTGCAAAGTGGGGAAACCTATCGGATTGAAGTGAAATCCGGTGAGAAGGAAGTTTCCTCGGAAACAACCGTACCGGCACTTTTTCAGTTTATCGCGCAGACTGTAACCGAAGGTGATACGGTTCAGTATGTCCCCGGAATTAGTTTCTTCTCTGATGCGTTTTTTACGCTCACCTGGCCGGGTTATAACGGGAGTAAAATCTATCGGGTAATATCTCTGGCAGATGTTGCTAACCAGAACAATTTTATTGAAGATGACCGTCCGGAAGCAGATGTGTTCAAAGGAGAGGAAAAAGACCGGATAAATCCGGCCATGTGGTGGGTGGCGGATGAGTATGCCCGGATCAACTGGATGTTTTTTAACTATACCGGGTGGCACAGTATAATTGTCTCGGCCATGGATGACAATTATTATGATTACCGGAATGGAATATTGTTTGGTGAGCAAAGCGGTCAGAACTTTAACAGTATCGTTAAGGGAGGTTATGGCCTGTTTGCCTCTTGTGCCAGCGATACCCTTCGCATCTATCTGGTGGAATAATATCCCAATAATTAAACTTCCAGATACAGCTGATCAATCTGCTGTCTAAAATATTTCTCTACAACATTACGTTTTATTTTTAAACTTGGCATGAGCTCTCCATTCGCTAGTGTTAGTGGATGATTGAGCAGGATGATTAATCTGATCATCAAAAAAGTAAGCGAGAGCAGAAAGTAAAAATATTTTAAATTTGGAAATTTAAGATTATGCTTTTAAATTATAAGGCTTTTTTTCAATTATAATATTAGGAGAGTATTAATGCCTGCAGAAACCAAAAACACTAGCAAATTTTTGGAGAATTCTGAAAATCTTTACGAAGTCGTTATGGTTATTGCCAAAAGGGCTCGTCAGCTAAACGAAGATCAATTTCAGCGAATGCGGGATCGGCAGATACTGGAAGAGTTGGATGGGGAGTTTGAAGAAGAGTTCCTTAATACCGAGGAGGAGAAGACCGAATTGGAAGAGCCAGTCGAGCTGGAGGAGAATCCGGTGATTACCGCAGAGAGGGAATTCCTGGATCACAAAATTGCTTTTAATTACGAGACGACCAAACGATAAAGTCGATAGAACGCCCCCGGACCCACCGGGGGTTTTTTTGTTTCAGACCTCTTTAATAATTCTTTACAATTTTTTAAATTCTCTATTGAAATTGAAATGCACTATTGCTTGATATGAAAACTCCGCTACTCGTTGATTTAATTATTTCTCAAATCAGGATATATGATCCGGTTGATGGATTTCTTCTGCACAGTGCAATAGCGATTTGTGGTAACCGGATTGTGGCGTTGGGGAGTGGAGATGATCTGCTGGCATTGAAACAAACCAATACCCGGGTGATAGAGGCCGATAATCAGATATTGATGCCCTCCTTTACCGATTCACACACTCATTTTTTGGAATATGTGAGAAGGAAGCAGCAGGTTGATCTGGAGAATTGTGATTCTCTTTCAGCAGCGCTTAATGTCATACAGGAAAAAGTGAATCGCACTCCGGAGGGGGAATGGGTGACCGGTGGCGGTTGGAACCGAAATCTGTGGGCAGAGAGCGACTACCCGACCCGCCATCAATTGGACCGGATTAGCACACGCCATTTTATTGCTCTGGATAGCAAGGACTGGCATACCACCTGGGTAAATACGCCGGTATTAAATCTGGCCGCTATTCCCCTGGACAAACCTTATCCCAAAGCCCGCCATCATGCAATTGACCCGGTGAGCGGGGAATTTACCGGCATTCTGGAGGAGAATGCCCGGATGATCGTTTTCGACCTGATTCCCAAGTATCGGTACGATCAGCTTCGGGTCAGTTACCAAACCACGCTTCGTGAATTTTATCAGCTGGGATTTTCCGGTATACATACGGTGGAAATGCCCAATGACTTTTCCATTTTTCAGGAAGCTTATCATAGGGGGGAAATTGGATTAAGAACCTTCTGGTACCTCCCGGTTAAGCATACAGGTGCAGTCAAAGAAATTGGATTGAGCCAGGGATTTGGTAATGATTTCCTGCAAATCGTTGGCGTGAAGATCTTTGTGGACGGAGCTTTTGGATCCCAGTCTGCGGAATTGTATGAAAATTATTCAGGTTTGAATCACGCTGGTGTGGAAGTGCTGACCCTGGAGCAGCTTGATCATTTTGTTCACCAGGCAGTTGATGCCGGGTTGTCATGTGCCATACATGCCATTGGGGATAAGGCAATTCATAAATGTCTGCAGGTACTGGCAAAATATGATCAGGAAAGCAAGGAGAAGGATTTACAACACCGGATTGAGCATGCCCAGTTAATCCAACCTGATGATTTGCGACTTTTCAGTGAACACAATATTATTGCCAGTGTACAACCACTTCATCTGGCGGCTGATATTCCCATTATCAGAAAATATCTGGACGACCGTGCACATCTAACTTATCCGTTTAAAAGTCTTCGGGAGGTAGGTGCCCTGCTCATATTCGGTTCGGATACACCCATTGAATCGTTTAATCCCTGGCATGCCATTTACACCGCCATGGAAAGAAAATATATGATGGATCCGTCCCAGCCGGCATTTTTTCCCGAGCAAAGACTGGATCTGACAACCTGTCTTGCTGCCTATACCTGTAATCCGGCTCGGGTAGTTGGTATGGAAAATAAAATCGGGAGAATCCGTCCCGGGATGTTGGCAGATCTTTTTATTCCGGACCGGAATATTTTTAATATTTCCCCAGAGGAACTAAAAGAGACCAAATCTTTACTCACTGTAATCGATGGGAAAATAGTGCATCGGTTAATTGATTAAATAATGATTGGATTATTTTATTACAATTTTTTATTTTCAGTAAATAGATATTTAATTTCGATTTTTTATTGTTTATCAGGAGTTGAATATTTTTAATTATGCGTAAGAGGGTATTGCATCTTATAAAAAGTAGGATAACGAACCTTCCAACGGGGTCTGATCTTTTAACCTACTCAAAAAACCGAATCAAATTATTTTTAGCCCATAGAAATAGGCAGGTTAAACTCCCGCATCCTAGTTCATTAATATTAGAAATTACAAATCATTGTCAGTTAAAATGTATTACCTGTGCACGCGAGTATGAATTTGGGAAAAGAATGGACAAAGGACATATGGATCTTGCAGCAGCCAAAAAGCTAATCTATGAAAACCAAGTTTATCTTGATAAGATTGGTTTAACTGGATTAGGAGAGCCACTTATTTATCCGCATCTGGTTGAATTGATTGATTATATTAGAACATTGAATAAAGGTGTTTCCATTTTCATATCCACAAATGCTCAGCTCCCAAAATCAGCTGAAATAATTGATAAGATCGCAGATGATATTGATACCCTTCAGGTTTCAATCGATGGTGTAGGTGAAGTATTTGAGAAAACAAGAAAAGGCGCTAACTTCAAAACATACTTAAAAAATCTTGAAGCAATTTCTCAGGTAACAATTGGAAGGCGTATGGACATTAAACTAAATATGGTTGTTTTGAAAGACAATTATTTACAGATGAAAGAGATCATCCATCTGGCGAGAAGTTTGAATATTCAGGAAATATATTTGAATACCATGAATCTTGTTGCCACAAATTGGGATTTATCATACTACGATTTTTATTCTTCGCAAAATCTGAAAAAAGAATTGCAAGAGGCGGTTGAAATTGCCCGTCAAAATAATGTGGAGATTATTTATCCCAAATTTTCGGGAGAAAATGGATTCTCTTTTTGCCCATATCCATGGAACCATTTCTATGTCAGTTGGGACGGATTCTTAGTTCCCTGCTGTGCTAAACCCTTCCCCAAGGAGAAAAATTTTGGGAATGTTTTTAAGACGGATTTAATGTCCTGTATTAATAACGAAGAATTTTTTAGTTTCCGAGAAATGTCCAGACAAAACATCACGCCGGATTTTTGTAAACGGTGTCATTATGTCAACTAATAAAAATGACTTATTATTCTTATAGCTATTATGGCAATTAAGTTAAGATATGTAATATTAATAACCATCATCTGTCTTGCTGGTGTACATAGCCAGGACAGAATCAGTGGTAAAACTTTCGCTACCCGTTCCGAGATAATCGCCACCCATGGAATGGCAGCCACCAGCCAGCCTTTGGTAACTCAGATTGCTATTGATATTTTGAAACAGGGTGGAAATGCGGTGGATGCTGCCATCGCCGCCAATGCTGCCCTGGGATTGATGGAGCCGATGAGCTGCGGCATCGGCGGAGATCTGTTCGCTATTGTCTGGAAAGCAAAGTCTCAAAAATTGTATGGTTTAAATGCAAGTGGAAGGTCACCGGGATCGCTTACCCTGCATTATTTTAAGAAAAATGGCTATACCAAAATTCCGGTTTATGGTCCGCTACCGGTTTCCGTGCCGGGGTGTGTGGATGGCTGGTACGAACTGCACCGGAAATTTGGAAAACTACCCATGAAGGATATTCTGGCACCGACCATCCAGTATGCCCGGGAAGGATTTCCGGTAAGCGAGATCATCGCTAAGAGTTGGCTGGAAGACATTGAGAATTTAAAGACATATCCAAATTTCATGAAAACTTTTACCATCGACGACCGAGCTCCGGAAAGAGGCGAAGTCTTCAAGAATCCCGATCTTGCCAATACCCTGGAGAAAATTGCCCGGGAAGGAAGGGACGCTTTCTATCGCGGGGATATTGCCCGGACGATCGACGCCTATATGAAAAAAGCAGGCGGATTCCTGACCTATGAGGATCTGTCAAGCCACCGGTCGGAATGGGTGGAACCGGTTTCTACCAATTACCGGGGATTCGAGGTGTGGGAGCTGCCGCCAAACGGGCAGGGAATAGCAGTTTTGCAAATGCTGAATATTCTGGAGGGGTACGATCTTAAAAGTATGGGATATGGAAGTCCCGAATATCTTCATCTGCTGACGGAAGCCAAAAAGCTGGTTTACGAGGACCGGGCCAGGTATTATGCGGATCCTGATTTCAACAAAATCCCGGTGGAATATTTGATCTCAAAGGAATATGCTGCCGAGAGAAGAAAATTGATAAATCCCAATAAGGCGGCCATGAGCTATGAACCCGGTGGTCCGTTTGGAGAGAACGGGGACACTATTTATCTGACTGTGGCTGATAAAGATGGAAACATGATTTCCCTCATCCAGAGTAATTATCAGGGGATGGGTTCCGGCATGGTGCCCGATGGTCTGGGATTTGTCCTGCAGGACCGGGGAGAGCTGTTCAATCTGGAAGAAGGCCATTTCAATACCTATGCGCCGGGTAAAAGGCCCTTTCATACCATCATACCCGGATTTGTCACCCGGGAAGGAAAACCGTATCTGAGCTTTGGAGTAATGGGGGGTTCCATGCAGCCGCAGGGACAGGTTCAGGTGCTAGTCAATCTGATAGACTTCGGCATGAATCTGCAGGAGGCAGGTGACGCACCCCGGATGCGACATCTGGGATCGTCCCAACCTACCGGCGGAAAAATGACCGATGGCGGCTGGCTCTGTCTGGAATCCGGATTTCCTTATGAAACCATCAGGCGATTGCAGGAAATGGAACATCGGATTCGGTTTATAAATGGTGGCTATGGGGGATATCAGGCTATCCTGGTGGATGTTCAAACTCATGTTTATTATGGCGCATCGGAATCCCGCAAGGATGGACAGGCGGCGGGGTACTAATTTTTGTCGGTCAAACCTCCTTGAAGACCTCGGGATAAATTACCATTCCGCTTTTGCCTTGTAACTCATGCGGTTCCAGTTCCAGGGCCATGAAAACATTATCCGGAACCTCAAAAGGCGAGGTGATTCCCCACCGGCTGGCCGGTTTAAATCCGAATCTTGGATAGTAATGTGTATGACCCACAACAATCACAGATTTATAGTTTAGCGATTTGGCCCGGGTTAATCCTTCCATAATCAATTCACTGCCAATCCCTCTTCGCTGGTAAAGGGGTAAGACAGACATCGGTCCGAGAGATAGAATTTGGTGCTGAATATCACCGGATTTTATATAAACCGGATAAAATAAAATGTGGCCGACTACCATTTCATCCTGTTCCGCAACCAGCGAAAGTTCGGGTATGAATTCGCTGGTTTGCCGTAGCTTTCTGATCAACTCGGCTTCATTCGGGCGGTCAAATGCCTGGTTATTGACCAGATCGATAATCGGATAATCATCCGGTCCTTCGGATCTAATGATAATTCTCAAGTTTACCTCAAAATAATGTTAAGTTTTAAGATTCTATTAAGTCTGAGCTGGAAGATTAGCGATATCCGGACAGATATAAAAGTGCTGAGACAGCAATGAGCGAGGAGCTAAACAGGACAATGAAATAGAGAGTGTATTTTCTGTTTTTGTGACACAGATTTATTAAAGTAACATCTTCGATTTCCTGATACTGTTTTTTCATGATAAACAGGTTAAAGGGCAAATCCCGATTAGCCGGGAAAAAAAGGGTTTGGGGACGTCCCAGTTTCTCCCACAGATCGGGGTATTGCATCTTTATCAGGTTCTTTATCCGGTTACTGTGTAGAACAATAAAAACCATAAAACCAAACGCCGATAGCAGAAAAACGAGAATAATTGTCGGTAAAAAGAAATCCTGCGAAACCATGATATTATTTTCCTCGTAAACGCCTGAGATCGAAATTGAGAGAAAATTTCAGCAGTAAATTATCATAAATTTTTCAAAAAGGCATCAATAAATTTGCTCATTTTTAATATTTTCATATCCACCTTTCCCGTAAAATCAAAAACCTGTTGAAATTTAAGGGACATTTCTACTAATTGGACACCGGAACTTAGTAAAATAATTAATAATAAACCAAAGAGGAAAACTAACCATGAAGGAAACTATTCTACTTATGCTTTTCGGAACCATGTTATT
>CAYVKM010000014.1:0-1857 GCA_964452045.1 uncultured Calditrichaceae bacterium | reverse complement strand
ATGATGAACTGGATAATAAAGCGACCCTGACCCGGATTGCTGCCTTACGGCTTCAGCGGGCGAATTTACTGGGTTATAAAACTCATGCTGATTTTGTCCTGGAAGAAAACATGGCAAAAGTACCGCAAAATGTCTATAACCGGTTAAATCAGATCTGGAAACCGGCATTAAAAGTCGCTCAGAAAGAAGAAAAGGCTTTGCAGAATCTGGTATATGCGGATGGCCAGAATTTCAAGCTGGAGCCCTGGGACTGGTGGTATTATGCGGAAAAGTTAAAGAAACAAAAATATGATCTGGATGATGAAGTCCTGCGACCCTATTTCAAACTGGAGAATGTGCGGGAAGGCGCCTTTATGGTGGCCAATAAGTTGTGGGGTCTGACCTTTGAGGAGCGCACCGATATACCGACTTATAACCCGGATGTAAAAACCTTTGAAGTGAAAGATGCCGACGGAACTCATATCGGCATTCTCTATACCGACTATTTCCCCCGTGCCAGCAAGCGTGGTGGCGCCTGGATGAGCGATTACCGGGGGCAGAAAATAATCGACGGGAAGATGGTTACCCCGATTGTCTGCAACGTTTTCAATTTCACTAAGCCCACGGGAAATACCCCCTCGTTATTGACCCTGGAGGAAGCCAAGACCCTGTTTCATGAGTTTGGGCATGGCTTGCATGGATTATTGTCCGACTGCAATTACGAAAGTATATCCGGGACCAACGTTGCCCAGGATTTTGTGGAACTGCCTTCACAGATCATGGAAAACTGGGCCAGCGATCCCGAGGTGCTGAAAATGTATGCCCGGCATTATGAGACAAATCAGCCCATTCCGGATGAACTGATTCAAAAGATTAGAAACGCCTCGAAATTTAATCAGGGCTTTGAGACGGTGGAATTGCTGGCGGCTTCATTTCTGGATATGGATTGGCATACCATAACCGATACCGCAAACCCCGATCCGATTGCCTTCGAAAATAAATCGTTATGCAAAATCGGTCTGATTCCGGAAATTGTGGTGCGTTACCGCAGCCCCTATTTCCGGCACATTTTTGCCGGGGGATATTCGGCCGGATATTACAGTTATATCTGGGCAGAAGTGCTGGATGCCGATGCCTTTCAGGCCTTTAAAGAAACCAGCATATTTGATCAGCCAACCGCCAGGGCATTCCGGGAGAACATTCTGGCCGCCGGCAATACGGATGATCCCATGGTTCTGTACAAGAAATTCAGGGGCAGAGAACCGGTAATTGATGCATTGTTGGCCCGACGTGGTCTGAATTGATTTGAGTCATTTGGTTAGTTTGAATACCGGGTATCTGTTTAAAAGATATCCGGTATTTTTTTTGAAATGAGTGGTCCAATATCGTTTCTCAATTTTAAAGAAATTGTTTTAACCCGCTGCCGATTTTATCTTTCCCACGATATTCAGTGGCAGATACCTTAATTTGATTCAACTCCCGGAGGTTAGTCTTTGCCAGCCCCTCTAAAAAAGGATCATTTCCCCAAAAAGAGATGGAGCCAGAATTTTCTGACCGATGCCAATATCGCCCGGAAAATCGCCCAATCTCTTGAGATACCTTCTCCCTCGCTGATTATTGAAATTGGTCCTGGCCGGGGAATGTTGACCAAACATCTCCTGTCCAAAGCGAGCCTATTGTATGCTGTAGAAATAGATCCGAAATTAGCCGGTGAATTGCCAGCGCATATGAACCATCCGGCAAACCTGCAGGTGATTGAAAAGGATTTTCTCGATATTGAGATCTCGGAACTCCATGCCAACCACACACAAATGAATTTGGGAGTCATCGGAAATTTGCCCTATCATATAACTTCACCTATCCTGTTTAAAGTCATTG
>CAYVKM010000013.1:58821-59895 GCA_964452045.1 uncultured Calditrichaceae bacterium | reverse complement strand
TCATCCACGGAAAACAATTAGTCCTTGAAATTATTGAAGTAAATATCCTATGCATCTCAATCGCCAATTAGGTGTTTTTATTATCTTTTTCCAATAATACGAAAATCCGGGCAAATTGTCAATATCTGCCCGGATTGGAAGTCTAATTATCAAAGAAACTGGGATTCTTTATATCTAAAGCGTTCAAAACTGTTCAAGTTTTGTCTTCAGTTTATTCCCCATCCGCTCAAAAATAATATAAACGATGGGTATAATAAACAGGGTTAGAATGGTACTGGTGGTCAGACCGCCGATCACCGCACGGGCCAGGGGCGCCCAGTTCTCCGAACCAGAGGCCAGCTCAAAGGCCAGGGGAATCATTCCTAAAATCGTAGTCAGCGCAGTCATCAAAACCGGGCGCAGTCGTACTCTTCCACCCTTTTCCACTGCCTCGTAGAGCGGGATCCCCTGTCGTCGCAATTGATTGATATAGTCCACCAATACAATTCCGTTGTTCACTACAATTCCGGCCAGCATCACCAATCCTACCAGGGCCATTACACTCAAGGTTGTACCAGTGATAAAAAGGGCGACAAAAACACCGATCACCGATAAAGGAAAGGTAAACATAATGATTAAAGGATCAATCAGTGATTCAAACTGGGAAGCCATGATCATATATACCAACAGAATCGCGGCAATGAGCGCTAAAGTGAGATAGAAAAAAGATTCTCGCTGGTCTTCAGCCGATCCGCCGATCGCTACCTGAAAGTCGGATGGAATGGCCATGGATTTGATAATGCCATCTATTTTACTTACCGCGCTGGAAAGGTCAATATCGTACAGGTCGCAACTGACTGAGACATATCGCTCCTGACTCTCCCGGAAAATGGTGGTTGGGGCATTGGTCTGTTCAATGGAAGCCACCTGTTGGAGCGGGATCATTTTTCCGCTGAAAGTCGGGATCATCAGATTTTTCAGGACATCTTTTTGTCTCCGATAAGGTTTATCCAGCTGGACCAGTACATCATATTCGTCGCCAGCTTCCCGGTACCGGGCAGCCACCTTTCCCTGGATAGCTGTGGAAACAATATC
>CAYVKM010000013.1:51942-58721 GCA_964452045.1 uncultured Calditrichaceae bacterium | reverse complement strand
CAGCTTCCCGGTACCGGGCAGCCACCTTTCCCTGGATAGCTGTGGAAACAATATCGGCTACCTGCAGGGTGCTCAGCCGTAAATCGTTCAGTCGCTGCCGGTCCGGAATAACTCGGATTTCGTCACCTTCTTCTTTTACGTTGACATCGATATCAACAAGCCCAGGTACTTTTTCCATCCGCGTTTTCATGTCTGCTGCGAGTTTGAGCGATCGGTTCAGATCGTAACCAAATATTTTGACCACGATCGGTCGCTCGGCGGAAAAATGTCCGGGCTGCAAAAATTGATAGGTAATACCGGGAATTTTATCCAGATCTTTGCGCAATTCATTTTCGATCTCAAACTGGCTTCGAGTCCTTTCTTCCATCGGTTTTAAACGGATCCTGAAATTGATCGCATCACTTCCCGAGCCGCCAATAAATGTGAAAATTCCCTCGCCGGTTCCAAACACCGAAAACACATCAATGGCTTCCGGTATTTTTTCTCTGGTGATCCTTTCTAATTCCAGAACGGTGAGTCTGGTTTGATCCAGTGGCGTCCCTTTTTCCCGCAAAACAGTTAATCCGATGAATCCTTCATCCGATTTCGGCAAGAATTCACCGCCAAGAAAAGGAATGAGCAGCAATGATAAAATAAAGGCAAGGGTAGTAGCGATTAACACAATTCTCTTGTGATGAATCGACCAGTGCAGCCATTTGCTATAATTTTCCGTGAGCTGGTCGAGAAAATGAGTCACCCATTTTTTAAATCGCACCAGGCGGTGTTTCTTCAGCTCTTTTTCGGTCTTCAAAATCCGGGAGCCAAGCATGGGCACCAGGGTCAGGGCGATGATCAACGAAGCGAATAAGCTGAAGGTAATGGTTATAACCATATCGCCAAACAATTCGCCGGCTATTCCCGGAACAAAGAGCACCGGAAAAAACACCCCGATCGTAGTAAGGGTGGAGGCGGTTATGGCCATTCCGACCTCCGAGGCGCCCTTGCTGGCAGATTCTGCCAGAGGTGTTCCCATTTCCCGGTAGCGGAAAATATTTTCCAGTACCACAATGGAATTATCCACCAGCATACCGATGGCCAGGGCAAGGCCGGCCATGGAAATAATGTTGATAGTTAAATTAGCCAGCATCATGACGGCAAAAGTTGAGATGACTGAAATAGGGATTGCCAGTCCCATTATGATACTACCCCGGATATTTCTCAGGAAAAAATAGATCACCAGAAAAGCGATGAAAAAAGCTAATACCGCAGTATTGCCGAGATTGCTGATTGATTTCAGAATAAATTGTGACTGATCGTAGACGATCTTTAATTCCGTGTCCTCGGGCAGAATGGACTGAATATCAGGCAAGGCGTTACTAACATTTTTGCAGGCCTGGACAGTATTGGCGTCAGACTGTTTGAACAGGCGAATATAAACGCTCTGGTGGTAATTGGCCCGGACATCCCCGATCAGCTCCTCATAACCATCCTCCACATTGGCGACATTTTTTACGGAGAGGGGATTATTTTTTTCGTACTTAATTACCGCATTCCGGATCTGATCGATGTCATTGTATTCGCTGAGAATTCGCAGACTATAGTTGGTGGTGGCAGTCTCGATTTTTCCGGCGGGATACAAGCCGCCGTGTCTTTGAATGGCACTGACCACATCAGTAGGGGAAAGATTGTGAGCGGCCAGCAGTACCGGATTGAGTTTTACATTTACCTGGCGCTGTAAACCTCCCTGGGTTTCCACGCTGGCAATACCTTCCACCCTTTCCAGCAAGGGCTCGACCCTGTCTTTTCCCAGTTGGCGGAGTTCGGCCGGACCCTGGGTGGGAGAGTTCAGCAACAGAAACATCACCGGCATCATTGAAGGATTGAAGGCGAAGGTCAGCGGCTCGGAAGCATCCTCGGGGAGCAGATCCCTGACCAGATCCACCCGCTTTCGGACGTCGATTTCAGCCTGGTCGATATCACTACCCCATTCAAACTCCAGGATGGTCATACATACACCCTGGGAAATCTGCGAGGAGACCTTCTTGACATTCTTGGTTGCCGATACGCTTTCTTCCAGCGGCCGGGCAATGAGATTTTCCACATCCTCTGGTCCAACTCCCTTATACTGGGTAATGATTCCCACCACCGGGAAATCAAGATCAGGGAAGAGATCAATTTTTAATTGCGAAAATGAGAATATGGCAAAACCGATGATGATCAAATAGATCATGGATAGGGTTACACGCTTCTTTATCGATAAATCAACAATTTTCATTCCAACCTCTTCTGCTATTAAAACGTTTTGTATCTGATAATTTTACTGGCGGTCAGTAATGATATTCACTTTCTGACCGTCTTTTACAATTTTTTGGCCAACGATGATGACATCTTCACCGAATTGCAGTCCCTTGCTAATCTCAATCTTATCTCCCGAGGCCAGACCGGTTTTTACCTCAACCATTTTAGCCGAATCGTTTTTGGCAACGAAAACGTAATGGCGAATTTCGGTATAGGTTGCGCCGGTTTCGTTGTTCACTTTTACTTCCGTCCGATTGATCAACGCATTATCGGGTATGACAATCGTATTTTTACTTTTTCCGATTTCAATATGAAAAAGACCGTACATGCCGGATTTAAGATCGTTGTTCTGGTTCTCGAAGATGACTTCAACTTCAATTGTCCGGCTCACCGGATCGATGGCTGGATCTATCCTGTTTATTATCCCTTTGAAATGCTTATCCGGTGAAGCGGGGAAATCCGCATATACCGCCTGCTCCGGTTGGATTTTATTCATATGAATATCCGGGATGTTCAGTTTTGCCTTCATCAGGTTGGTATTTATGATTTTGGCCACCGGTTGACCCATCGGGACTGTTTCTCCAACATCGTAGAGCAGGCTTCCCACAACGCCATCGAACGGCGCCTTAATGTAAGTATCATCATACTTCTGTTTGGCCTGGGCATATTGGGCTTCCAGCTGAGCGATATTGGCATTTGCTTCCTGCAGCGAAGATTGGATTTTTTCCCACTGCTGCTGACTGACCGCATTCTGTTTATACAATCTTTCGTATCGGTCGTAATCCTGTTCGATTTGCTCCTGGCGGGCCTGCATGGATTCCAATGCTGCCCGTGCCTGATTCAATCCTTCCTTCCAGATTTTATTGTCAAGTTCAGCAATAATCTCATCCTTCTTGACTTTGGCACCAACATTTCTGACAATCCGCACTAGTTTTTCTGTTATCGTACTGAATACGTAAGCATCGTTCCCGGCCCGCAAATTCCCGGTTATTTCCAGAAAGGATGAAATGGAATCCGGAGACAATTTTAACACTTGTACCGGCACGACCCGCTCGGTTGTATTCTGTTGAGATTTTTGGCAGGCAATGATCACTAAAAATCCCCAAATTAAAATTGAGATGAGTTTTTTCGGCATCTTCTTCTCCTTAATGCTCCTGTTTTAATATGGTTGATCTCCAAAAAGCGAACAGATTTTCCAGGTTTGTATCGGTCATAACCGTTTTATCATTTAGAAACAGATAACGGTGCAAAAGCTGGTTCAGGGTTCCGATCATGGTATTGGCCATCAGGGTCAAATCTATCTCCTTATTGAGATACTCTTGTTGTTGTCCCTCCTCTAAAAATTCAAGCAGCCGTATGAACATCCCGTTGCCATAGTTTATCATTTGTTCTCGGATTTTTATGGGTAGGAACATAAAATCGTTCATGCGGAAAAGCCTCATAAAATAGGGATAGTTGAGGACAAATTCCTGATGCGCCTTAACCATGCCAAAAAGCCGGTCATAAAAGTCTGTGGCATTTTCGGAATGTTTGCTCATCAGTTCTCTTGAAATATGAAGCGTATAATCAATCAACTCGTTCAGCAGGGACTCTTTATCCTTGAAATAATAATAGAGCGTTGGTTTGCCCACCCCGACCTTCTCACAAATCTGGCGAATGGATACTCTATCGTAACCCTGGGTAGCAAACAATTCTGCGGCAGTCTTGAAAATCCGGGTTTTGGTATCCCCATTGGTAAGATTTATTTTTGCTTCCATAAAGTGTCTCCAAAGTTTACCCGACCGAGCGGTATACTACTTACCGGAAGGTATATAGATTTCTAAAAATTAAAAAGCCAAATATTTTTTAAATAATTATTGCTTTCGATGAAAGAAATACTTCTAACTAATTGGTCTTGAATAAAAATTGTGTATTATTTACTTGAGTGTCATTGCGAGGAGTCCTGCCACAAAGTGACCAATTTTTGTTGCAGGTGAGCGACGGCGAAGTAATCTTCTATTAAAGCTTCAGAAATGAGATTGCTTCGCTATGCTCGCAATGACAATTCATGAAATTTTCTGAATTAAATTGACACCCATTTTTCAATTCAACCCGTCAAATCTTTAAATTGCTTTTAGGCTTGAAAAACCGGTAAACTCCTTCTAATTTTGACAGGTATACAACTGAAAGGATTTTAATGAAATCGATTCTTGTCACCGGTGGGGCGGGATTTATCGGCAGTAATTTTGTTCGCTACATGGTCAATAAATATTCCGATTATAAAATTGTCGTTCTGGATGCCCTTACCTATGCCGGAAACCGGGAAAATTTACAGGATCTTGAAAATAAGCCGAATTATGAATTCCATCACGGGAATATCTGTGATCGGGATATCGTAGATAAATTAGCTGTAAAGTGCGAGGTGATCATTAATTTTGCCGCCGAGACGCATGTGGATCGGTCGATTCTGGAAGCCGGTTCGTTTATCCAGACCGACGTCGTCGGGACCTTTACCCTTCTCGAAGCTGCCAAAAAACATAAGATAAATCGCTATATCCAAATTTCTACCGATGAAGTCTATGGTTCCATCGAAGATGGTTCCTTTTCCGAAACCAGTCCCCTTCAGCCAAACAGTCCCTATTCTGCCAGCAAAGCCAGTGGAGATTTGCTGGTAAGATCATATAATAAAACCTATGGCCTGCCCACAATCATTACGCGCAGTTCCAATAATTATGGGCCTTATCAATATCCGGAAAAGCTGATTCCCCTGTTCATCACCAACGCGATTGATAATCTGCCTCTGCCATTGTACGGGGACGGTAAAAATGTCCGGGATTGGCTCTACGTTCTGGATAACTGTGAAGCGCTGGATGTTGTCCTGCATCAGGGAAGAGATGGGGAGGTGTATAACATCGGGGGTGGCAATGAGATGGAAAATATCCGGATTACCCACTCGATTCTTGAGCTGTTAGGGAAACCGAAATCACTGATCAAACCGGTTGAAGACCGGTTGGGACATGACCGGCGCTACTCGGTGAATATCGATGAAGTGAGCAAACTCGGGTGGAAACCCCGGCATAATTTTGACCAGGCTCTGCAGGAAACCGTAAAGTGGTATAAGGATAATGAGGTCTGGTGGCGTCACATTAAGGAAAAACAGGAAGCATTCAAACGCTATTACCGGGAACATTACAAAACGCTTTCCTGAGATCGTTGATTAACCGATTTTGATCATTTCCTGATAGAATTGCTTTTCCGGTTTGGGCAGCCGGAGATTAGGAAATTTCTGACAGAGATTCACCGCGAAAAGCCAATCCACCTCCAGATTGTTTTTGGGTGATCTTTCCGACACTGCTTGCCAGATTTCTTCACTCTCCATGCAGAAATAGATGAACGCTCTGGGCCAGATTGAATGTAATCGATCATAGATAACCTCAAACATTTTCTGGCGAAGGGGTCGTAGATAGCGGGTTTTACCATCCTTTCCTGTAATCTGTTCACCGGAAAATATCGGGTTGGATGGAAATCGGCCACGGGCAATCTGCTTCAGTGGTGCGGGATAGCGAAGTGCGCCCAGGCTGATCCAGGCAATGTTTCTATCGGAAAGATAGGTCGACATGGTATCAATCAATTTCAAATAATCGGATTGCCAGTTGAGTGCATAAATTATGGGATCGAAATGGAATCCAATCAAAAATCCTTTTTGTGCGGCCCGTTGAGCCGATTCAAGGCGTTTAATGATTCCAGCCGATTTATGTTCTTCGGATTTGACCAGCTGCTCCGGATTCACCGACCAGGAGAGGACAACCTTTTCCGGATTCAAGTGCAGCAGATGCTCAATATTTTCGGTCTTAGTTTTCAACTCCAGCAAAACATTGGGCAGTCGCTGAATTTTCCGGATCAGCTTTTCCGAGAGTCCGGTTACCGGATCCAGTGCCAGACTGTCGGTTAACTCACCCGTGCCTATCCGTAAAATACGATGGGGATTGTACTGGGAAAGATCTCTAATTTCACTTAGGATCTGGCTGTAGTTGGTATAAACAGTAATGGCCGGATTATTGATATACTCCTGAAGGATGCAATATGAACAGTCGATCGGGCAATTGGTAGTTTCATTGATCACCAGGTAATTGCAGCAGCGGTAACTCTCCGCCGTGCCGGGACAGGGTTTCAGAAATTTGCCCTTAAACCGGGTCAGCCAGAGTGTTTTTTTACCCTGGTTAGGCGACAGAGATGACAGGATATTGTCAATCTTATTAGGATCGATTAAATAACGTGGTTTTATTTCAGGAAAAGCGTCCAGCACACGGCTGGTAATTTCATCCCTCCGCACCTGTTCATCTACATAGATTTGATTGAATTTAAAGCTGATCAATTTTAAATGATCTCACCAATAGTGATTCCGGAGAAGTACTAGAAAATTCTTTATCCGGCGTTCTTTATTTCCTCTAGATCATCGGAATTTTCAGAAGCTTTCCCGTTCTCTTCGGCAATTTTTGCCATCGCCCGAAGAAATACCTCTA
>CAYVKM010000013.1:0-51842 GCA_964452045.1 uncultured Calditrichaceae bacterium | reverse complement strand
GAAGCTTTCCCGTTCTCTTCGGCAATTTTTGCCATCGCCCGAAGAAATACCTCTACCAGTTCGGGGTCAAACTGGGAACCGGCATTTTGTCCAATCTCATCCAGGGCTTTTTGCTGGCCAATTCCCTTCCGGTAAACCCGGTCCGAGGCAATGGCTTCGTAGGCATCCAGGATGAACAGGATTCTGGAGAACAGCGGGATGGCATTTCCCTTCAGACCATCCGGATAGCCTTTACCGTCAAACCGTTCGTGATGGTGCCGGACAATGGAAGCCACTTCGGATAGCTCTTCGATTTCACCCAGTATTTCACTCCCCACCACCGGATGGTCCTTGGCCTTGCGCATTTCAATATCTTCCAGACTGTCTGCTTTTTTCAGAATATTATCCGGCATACCGATTTTGCCAATGTCGTGTAAGGAAGCAGCGAGCTGAAGGGTATATTTTTCATCCGATGAAAGATTGAGTTCATCGCCCATCTTCATGGCCAGCCGAACGACCCGTTGCGAGTGACCATAAGTATAAGAGTCCTTGGCATCCAGTGCCCGCATCAGAGCTTTGAGCGCCTTTAGCAGACTATCCGCCCGGTTGTTCTGGAACCGCCTTTTTTCCAGAATTTTCCGCTGCAAATTGCGTTCAATAACTACAGGAAGTTCGTCCACGGTTATCGGTTTTACGATATAATCACTCACCCCGATTTCCAGCGCTTTCTTTACCAGACTGAGGTCATTCATACCGGTGATCAGTACAATCGGAATATCCAGATACATCTTGATAATTTTTTGGGCCAGCTCCAGCCCATTGATTCCCGGCATTTTGAGATCGGTGAGAATAATATCCAGTTTCTTTTCCCGGATGATGTCCAATCCACCGGTTGCAGAGAAAGATAGATAAACTTTATAATGAAGGTTTTCGAGGGCATCGGCCAGCATCTGACCATAATCAATGTCATCTTCGATCACCAGAACTCTTTTTAATTCTTCATTTTCCATTAAACATACGCCTCAATTCCGGTTAAATGACTTCCAATGATGAGTGTATGAATGTCATGAGTCCCTTCATACGTCTTGACCGATTCCAGATTGCACATGTGACGCATGCTCTGGTATTCGGAAACGATCCCATTGGCAGCCAGAATATCCCTTGCCAGGCGGGCGATTTCCAGGGCATGATACACATTATTACGCTTAGACAAAGATACCTGGGCAAAATTCATTTTATTCTGATCTTTTAGTCTTCCCAGTTGCAGCACCAGCAGCTGACCCTTGGTTATTTCTGTTGCCATATAAACGAGTTTATTCTGAATTAATTGAAATGATGCAATTGGTTTATCAAACTGGATCCTGGTCAGTGCGTAATTTAAAGCTTCATCGTAACAGGCCATGGCGGCACCGATTGCTCCCCAGGCAATACCATAGCGCGCCTGTGTCAAACATGACAACGCATTTTTGAGTCCGGTTGTTCCGGGCAAAAGGTTGTCTGCGGGAATCCGGCAATCCTGAAAGACCAGTTCTGAGGTTACCGAGGCGCGCAGGGAGTGCTTGTTTTTTATTTCCGGAGCAGTGAAGCCCGGGGTGCCTTTCTCCACCAGAAATCCCCGGACCACGCCATCCAGCTTGGCCCAGACTACCGCCACATCAGAAATGGTGCCGTTGGTGATCCACATCTTGGCGCCGTTCAGAATATAGGAATTTCCATCTTTCCGGGCAGTTGTCTTCATCCCCCCGGGATTGGAACCGGTATCCGGTTCGGTAAGACCAAAGCACCCTACCTTCTCACCGCTGGCTAACTTTGGCAGCCAGTGATCCTTCTGGGTTTCGCTTCCCCAGCTGTAGATGGGATACATTACCAATGCCCCCTGGACGGAAGCAAAGCTGCGCAACCCACTATCTCCACGTTCGAGTTCCTGCATAATCAATCCGTAGGCCACATTGTTGATCCCGGCACAGCCGTACTTTTCCGGTAAATTGGAACCGAGCAGACCCATTTCTCCCATCTGGGGTATGAGCTGCATCGGAAATTCGGCTTTCTGGTACTGTTCCTCGATGATCGGCAGTACCGCATCATCCACCCATTTCCGGACGGAATCGCGGATCATTTTTTCATCGTCATGGAGAAGTTCATCGATTCCGAATAAATCCAATTCTTTAAATTTTTGCATACGATTTGTACCGGTCAAAAAATTGATGCCTAATTTATGGCTTCACTTTACTTAACTCAAGCTATTATCCTGAAATTAATCAAAGCTAAAATACCCATAATTTAGAAGAGACAGCTATGGGGAGAATAATATATTGTGCAGAAATTTAGAATAGTGGGCAAAAAATAATGCAGATAATTCATCAATTCTAAAGCATCAGGCAGATTGTTTTGATTTGCCAAATTTAATGATTGGCTCGGAGTTTCCCTCAATAACTTCTTCGGTGATCAGGCATTCGGCCACGTTTTCCATCGAGGGCAGTTTAAACATTACATCCAGCATCACTTTTTCAATAATGGAGCGTAATCCCCGGGCGCCGGTTTTTCTTTTCAGACTCATCCGGACGATTTCCAGCAAGGCTTTCTCGGTGAATTTGAGTTCGATATCTTCCAGCTCGAACAGTTTTTTGTACTGTTTTATCAGCGAATTTTTCGGTTCAACTAATATGGATAACATTTCGTTCTCGGAGAGTTCGCGCAGGCCAATCAAAACCGGCAGGCGTCCGATGATTTCTGGAATGAGTCCGTATTGTAATAAATCTTCCGGCTCCACCAATTGAAATAATTCCGAGTCACTGAATTTACCATGAGATTTTACCTCCGCCCCGAATCCCATCACTTTTTTACCAATCCGCCGGCGAATGATATCTGACAGTCCGTCGAATGCACCGCCTACAATAAACAAAATATTATGGGTATTGATATTAACCATTGGTGCTTCCGGATGCTTGCGGCCTCCCTTCGGTGGGATTGCGGCTACCGTACCCTCCAGAATTTTCAGAAGTGCCTGTTGCACACCCTCTCCGGAGACATCCCGGGTAATGGAAGGACTGCCGGATTTACGGGCAATCTTATCGATTTCGTCGATATAGACAATTCCCCGTTCGGTGGCCTCGATATCGAAATTAGCAGCGTGGTACAACCGTACCAGAATATTCTCCACATCTTCACCCACATACCCGGCTTCGGTAAGGGTGGTGGCATCCGAGATGGAAAAGGGAACGTGCAGGATACGGGCAAGGGTCTGGGCTAAAAGTGTTTTTCCCACCCCGGTGGGTCCGATTAACAGGATATTACTTTTTTCGATCTCCACTTCGTCATCCCAACCACCCATCATTATTCTTTTGTAATGATTATATACAGCCACTGAGATAGCACGCTTTGGCAAATCCTGACCGATGACGTATTCATCCAGAAAATTTTTTATCTCTTCAGGTTTGGGGAGTTCAAAACGGCTGGTCTGAAACGTCTGATACTGGGTTTGTCTTAATATTTGATTGGCACTGCGGATACATTCAGTGCAAATGCTGGCATGGGCGCCGGTAATCAGCTGTCCCACCTGATCGGCATGTTTTCCGCAAAAGGAGCAGCGAACTTCGTGATTAAAACGTTGTGTTTTTTGGGTCATCGGTTTTTTCCAATTTTATAGGAAAATATACTTTTTATTTACTTTTTTTACCTTCTTTTTCGCTGCCTCTTTTAACCAGAATTTCGTCAATTATACCGTAACCTTTAGCCTCATTTACATCCATGAAAAAGTTACGATCGGTATCTTTGGCTATTTTTTCCAGGGGCTGTCCGGTTTTTTCTGCCAGGATCTCATTAAGTCGTTCCCGGATCTTTAAAATCTCCTTGGCATGGATGTCGATGTCAGTCGCTTGTCCTTGTACTCCGCCCATGGGTTGGTGAATCATAATCCGGGCGTTTGGCAAAGCAAAACGTTTTCCTTTGCTTCCCGCTGCCAGAAGCACAGCTCCCATACTGGCTGCCTGGCCGATGCAGGTTGTTACAATATCCGGTTTAACATACTGCATAGTGTCGTAAATGGCCATGCCGGAAGTAACGATGCCCCCCGGACTGTTAATATAAACATAAATATCTTTATCCGGATCTTCTGCTTCCAGAAATAAAAGCTGGGCAATTATTAGGCTGGCGATGTTATCGTCTACCGGCGTGCCTAAAAAGATGATTCGTTCTTTTAACAACCGGGAATAAATGTCATAAGCTCGTTCGCCTCGTCCGGTTTGCTCTATTACCATTGGAATTAATGCCATGTTGGGTTCCTCTGTTTACTCTTTTTTCGTTTTAGTCTTGGATTTCTTGCTTTTTTCATCTTTTTCGCTGCCAGCCTGACGAAACGGAAATACCTCTGTAATCTCGGCATGTTCCTCCAGCAGGTCAAGCACTTTCCGTTCTACCAGATCTTCCTTCAAGTGATTCAGATAGTGCTGGTTGGTCCGGGCTTGTTTCTTCGCCTTTTCATCCAGGGTGGAATCATCAATCATTTTTCTGGCTTCTTCATCCGAAACAGTGACATTTTCATGTTCGATGATTTTCTTTTTTAAAAAGTACCAGCGTAAATTGTGGATGGCCGAAGCCCGGTATTCTTTCCGAACCGACTCTTCCTCGATTTTCTGGTTTTTAGATTGTTCTTTAATATCCCTTACCATTTCATCCAGATAATTATCGACCATGGTTGGGGGCACCTCGGAGGGATTTTCCCGCAAAAGTTCATCAATAATGCGATGTTCGAAAGCATGTTCACTGCGGTGTTCCAGCTCATGCTTCAGATTTTCCCGAATGCGCTGACGCAGTTCCTCGAGGGTATGCAGATTTTCATCATTCAAATTCTTCACAAAATCATCATTTAATTCCGGAAATTCTTTTTCCTCAATTTTCAGGACATGAATTTCCAGACTGCTTATTTGGGGTTTTTGTTCTTTATCATCCGGGGCAGGGGGCATCTCTTTTTTCACCACCCGTTTTTCATCTTTCCGGATGCCCGCCAGCTGTGCTTCTATTTCCGGATCAAATTTTCCGGAGCCGATCTGAACCTGCAGGTTTTCGTATTTATGGCCAAGAATCGGAACACCGGTATTATCCAGCTCCTGGGCGGTAAAATAGACAAAATGATCTTCCTTAGCTTCCTCAACTTCCTTTACCGTGGCAAACTGCTCCCGCATCCGCTCCAGTGATTCATCGACCATCTCATCAGTTACTTCTACTACATCTTTCTCGACATTAAGTCCCTTGTATTTTTTTAATTCCACTTCCGGTTCCACTTCCACCTCAATTTCCAGTTGCATTCCGGTAGTTATATCATGGAAATGAAAATTGGTGATCTTACCCTGGGCCACCGGATTGACATTCGCCTTCTCCAGTGCCAGCCCGTAAAATTTCTGCAAGGCCTCTTCAACTACACTTTGCTGTATTTCATCTTTATACCGTTTTTGAACCATATTGAGCGGAGCTTTTCCCGGACGGAAACCCGGTATTTTGGCCGATCGCTGATAACTTTTTATAATTTTCTGCTGAATCGGAGTAAGATCGCTGGAATCAATCTCAACTTTCAGTTTCTTAGAATAGGAATTAATCGTCTCAACCGCTGTTTGCATATAACATCCTTTAAAAGTTTCATTTTTGTTTTAAGAACCGGTAAATTTAACATTCCGATCCCCGCTTTGCAAGCGACAGGAAAATAGGGTAGTGTCATAATTTGAAAAAACGAGTATTATGAACAAACAAATCAATTATCAAAAGCTATGGGAAGTGGCTGATGAATGTTTAAATGACCTATATAGCATTCATCCCAAAGAATTATTGGAAAATATTCCCAAAATAATTAAAAAAAAGTTTAAGGAATATTCTAAAGAAAGAAATCAAATTATCTCAAACAACAAACATTAGAAAATATAACCATAGGTGGTTGCCGTGGGAGAAAGATCACCGCCAGTTCCACCATCCATGCCCTTTGTATTAATAAAATATGTTTCTATTTCCTGTGCAACTTTAAGTGAATCCGCCTCTCACATTTTCCAATATTCTGGATTACCATGATATCTTTTTCGTTCAGCCGGATTCTGGGTGATCCCTATTGTCCATATTTTATAACTTTTTGTTTTGCCCACATAATCCTTTCGGCAATTGCTTGTGCAATAGAGTCCCTATCCATAATAAACCCCCTCTAATGTCTGTAGTGATAGAATATATGAAATAAAAATAGTGTATGAAAAGGAAATTCTTTGTTTAACGGATAAACACTGGTTAAGTGATTAAATACTGTGTAAGAAAATCTGACGTACTATTATATGAAACTTTCCTGAGTAATATTGGTAATGTGATATGCGTCACAGAATATATGCTAAATTTGGCATATATTTAGTCGATTAAAATTACAGGAGGAGTTTGAAAGAAGTAGTTTGGTTCAGATCGACGTTGGATAAGCTAAGCAGTTTTCCACAGGAAGTAAAAAGAGAAATAGGATTTGCATTATTTAATGCTCAATGTGGCCGAAGACATGATAATATTAAACCATTAAGATATTTTAGAAATGTTTTTGAAATTAAAAGTGATTTTGATACCAATACTTATAGGGCAATTTATACTATTGAAATAAAAAATTTCATATATGTAATACATGTTTTTCAGAAAAAATCGAAAAGGGGAGGAAAAACCCCGAAAGAAGATTTGGAATTAATAAAAAGGAGATTAAAAGATTTAAGAAAATAAAATAGTAACCAGTAACTAAGAAAGACTTAATAGAATGAAAGAAGAAATAATTAGAAGTTCGGGAAATATATTTAAAGATTTAGGATTTGAGAAACCGGAAAAAGAATTAGCAAAAGCAGAATTAGCAATCAAAATAAATGATTTAATTGCCAATAGAAAATTAAAACAAAAATCTGCTGCAAAAATTTTAGGAGTTGACCAACCCAAAATATCTGCACTAAAAAATGGTCGGTTGGGAGGATTTACAATTGAAAGACTACTTACATTTTTAACTTTATTGGATCAAAATATAGAAATAAAAATTAGCCCTAGAAAAAGCGAATCTTCAAGAAATATACATGTAAATGTTTGTACTTAAATAACCTTGTTCCATCCTAAAAAATCTCTTGCAATTATTGCTGCCATTGCAGGAGTCATTCCCAATGTTTTATGAGTTCTTATAAAATTATAATTAAAAAAGTATAATGCCAACATTGCTTTTAAATTGTCAAGTTTCTTTGAAAAGGCATTGGTTAGACTGGTAAATCTTCCAATTACCATTTTCCTATTGTAGACATTTTTCACTTCACATGAATTTCTTGTAAAAGTATTCATTACTTTATTTTTATGGGGTCTCTGAAAATCCTTTTCTTTAACTCCCGATTTCTTTTAAATTAAATGAGAACAAAACCGGAAATGGAGAATTATGAAAAAATATGTTCTCATTCTCGCCCTGTTTAGTTTTTTGCTATCCTGTGAAAAAGAAAAAACAACCGGAATGCTGAAAATCCCGGCCGGGATCCCCGCGCAATTCAGCAATAATCTGCCCAGGCCCATTTTAACCGACAACGATTCGCTACTGGAACTGTACTGGAAAGCCTGGGAAATGCTTCAGCAGAATATCCAGAGCGGCAATCCGAATAATGAGTTCGTGGCCAGCTATCTGGATGAAGGGTTCAATGAGTTGATCTACCAGTGGGACACCTGCTTTATAGCGATGTTTGCCATGTATGGCGGGGATCTGTTTCCGGCCATGGCCTCGCTGGACAATTTTTACCTGAAGCAGCGGGATGATGGCTGGATTTGCCGGGTGTATCGGGAAAGTGACGGTCAACCTGCCGAACAACCCACACCGGCTGAACCGATGATCAATCCACCGCTTTTTGCCTGGGTGGAGTGGAAGTATTTCCTCCTAACCGGGGACAGCACCCGGCTCGCCCAGGTTTTGCCGGTTTTGGATGCCTATTATAACTGGATTGATACAAATTGTATGGGCCAGCTGGCTGCTGCGGGATTGTATTACAATACCCGGCTGGGCAGCGGAATGGACAATTCTCCCCGGACCGGAATAGAAGGCGGCGGGTGGGTAGACCTTTCCTCCCAAATGGCATTGTTTGCCAAATACATGATGTTCATGGGCCGGCAGTTGCGAAATGAACTAATTCTCCAGACCTATGAACAACGATATCGTACACTCACCTATATCATCAATGGTAAGATGTGGGATAACCAGTCCGGATTCTATTATGACATAACCATGCAGGGAAAACAGACCGGCGTGAAAACAGCCGCCTCCTTCTGGCCACTCATTTCTGAGGTAGCGAGTTTTCCTCAGGCCCGGCGCCTGGCTGAACATTTACAAAATTCCGATGAATTTTACCGTCAGCATCTTTTCCCGACCCTTTCCGCAGATGACCCGAGCTATGATGGGAAGGGGCATTACTGGCGGGGGGGTGTCTGGGCACCGACCGATTATATGATCATTAAGGGACTGGACATCTTTCCTCTGCGGGAACTGGCAGCAGTTGCGGCAATGAATCATATCCAGAATATGTATAAAGTTTATAAGAATTTTACCCCATCACCGGAGGAAATTGCACCGGATGAACAGCGGGAAAATTATAAGACTATCTGGGAATGTTATGCTCCGGATTTTGTACAGCCCGCTACCCGCTGGGATGGAGATTATCTGTGCCGTCCGGATTTTGTGGGATGGTCCGGTTTAGGCCCCATCGCCCTGCTGCTGGAAAATGTCATCGGACTTCAACCATCTGCCCCCCGGGATGAACTTTACTGGAATCTCCGTCTCCGGGAAATGCATGGAGTGGAGAACTACCGGTTTGGGGATAATACCATTGATATCATTTGTCTCAAAAATGAGCTCCCGGTGGCACCGGCAGAAATAAAGATAACCAGCAATAGTCCGTTTCATCTGGTTGTCTCCTCCCAGGTGGGAGTAAAAGAGTTTGAAATCAATGCCGGTGAAAACAGTTTGGAGATAAGGCTGTAATTTTTTGGAAATGGCCGGAATATGTTCATAAATATTTCTTGATTTTTTTGTGGGTTTATTGTATTATAATTTCAATTAAGTTTAAATTAATTCTTTATTTAGGATCACAAAAAGTTTAATATTTAGTTGTTTGCAGGTCATCAGAACTATTTTTTGTAAACGCAGGAAAATGTTATTTCCCTTAGAATATGACGAAAAATTAACCGGTGATTTTTCAGGGGAACAGGTCGAATAAGATGGCAGAAACAAGCAGTACTCACTCCCGTAAAGTTGCCCTTGGTGCAGATCACGCTGGTTTTGAGCTTAAAGAAGTGATCAAGGCACATCTGGAATCCGGTGATTATCAGGTTGTTGATTGCGGTACCGACAGCCCGGATCCGGTAGATTACCCGATAATTGCTTACAAAGTTGCCCAACTAGTTTCTCAGCATAAATGTGAGCAGGGTATTATTATTGATGGCGCTGGAATCGGATCGGCCATGGTGGCCAACAAATTACCCGGTGTGCGGGCTGCTCTCTGTTATGATCTGTCCTCAGCCCGAAACAGCCGGGAGCACAATGATGCCAATGTATTGACCCTCGGCGCCGGATTAATTGGCCAGGCCTTGGCGAAACAGATCGTTGATCTGTGGTTGACCACCTTCTGCACGGTAAAAAGATATTTAGATAGAGTTCAGCAGATTAATGATATTGAGGAAGGAAAAATAACTTTGAGTCAAACCAACGTTGATTCCAATCAGGTAACTTCTCAGGAAGGGCAAGAAGATTTGCAACCCGATGACCTCCGGAAAATTATCGATCGGGTTCAATCCCTGTTGAAAGAAGAATTTGGTGTCTCCCTGGACGAACTGGCCGATTTCAAGAAGCAAATCATCATGGATGGCAGGGGGGTAAGTGTGGAAAAAAGCCACACTGCCATGCGGGACTTTATCAATATGGGAGTTGGCCGGGTTACCTGTACCCTGGGAAATGGAAAGGACATTCCGCAGGATATCGCACGCTGCATCGATCATACCCTGCTCCGACCGGATGCCACCGAGGATGATGTTCGAAAACTGTGCGAAGAGGCTCTGCAGTATAAATTTGCATCGGTCTGTGTTAATCCGACTTTTATTTCCCTCGCGACCAGCATATTGAAAGGGTCACCGGTCGACGTGTGCAGCGTGGTAGGATTTCCCTTTGGCACCCATTCTCCGGAAATAAAAGCAATGGAGACCAGACAGGCCATTCGCAACGGAGCCAAGGAAATTGATATGGTAATCAACATTGGCGCTTTAAAGAGCGGGAACGACGATCTTTTGTTTAGGGATATCAGGGCCGTGGTGGAAGCCTGTGAAGATGGTGCGGCGCTGAGCAAGGTAATCATTGAAGCAGCTCTGTTGAACGATGAGGAAAAAGTAAAGGCCTGCCAGGTTGCCCGCAGAGCTCGGGCAGATTATGTAAAAACCTCCACCGGATTTGGCCCAGGCGGTGCCACCGCTCATGATGTAGCCTTAATGCGTGAAGCGGTGAAAGGAACGAAGATGGGCATCAAAGCGGCCGGCGGAATTCGCAGCTATGCCGATGCCAAAAAAATGATCAGCGCCGGGGCGACCCGCATCGGCGCCAGCGCTGGCATCCAGATTTTGAAAGAAGCAAAAGAACTAACTGAATCTTAATTGAAGGAGGCTCATTTTGGTTGACTTACGGGGATATGTTTTTCTTGATAAACTTCAGCCTCAATATGCGGCATTTTTAGGAACCGTGGCACAGGGCTTTTTACCAATCGCCGGTATGGCATCGTTGTATGTGGAAATCTCACCGGGTATAGAAATAAACCGGATTACCGACATTGCAGTTAAATCGACTCATGTGACACCGGGGATGCAGATTGTGGAGCGGCTTTATGGATTGCTGGAAATTCACTCTGAATCACAGGCCGATGTCCGGCAGGCCGGTAAAGCAATATTAGATGCACTGGAATTAAAAGAAGAGGACCGGATCAGACCCCGTATTTTATCAAGCCAGGTTATCAGGAGAATAGATGATCACCAGACCCAGCTGATCAACCGGATGCGTCACGGGAATATGATCGTACCGGGCGAGACTTTATATGTGATGGAACTGGAACCTGCAGCTTACGCGGCGCTGGCTGCCAATGAGGCAGAGAAAGCAGCCGAGATCAACATTCTGGAAGTCCGTTCTTTCGGAAGCTTTGGGAGAGTGTATCTGGGAGGTGACGAACGGGATATCGATGTTGCCTGGCGGGCCGCCGAGCGGGCCATTGACAATATGGTGGGCCGGGTGGTTGTGAAGGATAAAAAGTAAATTAGAAATTAACAGTATTAAAATTGGATACTTATAAATCAGCGAAGGAGGATTTTTAATGGCAGAAGCACTGGGAATGATAGAAACCCGCAGTTTTCCTGCGATGGTTGAGGCTGCCGATGCGATGGTAAAAGCCGCAAAAGTGGAACTGGTTAGTTACGAAAAAACCGGTGGTGGTTACGTCACAGCTATTATTCGCGGAGATGTAGCGGCGGTTCGTGCCGCTTGCGAAGCCGGTCAGGCCGGCGCATCAAAGGTTGGTGAAATTATTGCCGTACATATTATCGCACGTCCGCACAGTAATGTTGATCTGGTGTTGCCACTTGGCCGGAAAAAGGAAGCCGAAACCGAGACGAAGAAAACAGCCCGATAGTTCGGTTCTCCTGACTCATATCTGAAAAAATGCCTGGAAGCCAGATCTTCCGGATGTTGCAAATATTTAACTGCAGTTTCAGAGAGCGTTGGAGCATGAAAATTCTAAAATCTGGATAGAATGAAAAATCAACTTATTTATTCTGCATCTGAAATGGAGGGCTAATGGTTTTAGCAAAGGTTATTGGCACAGTGGTTTCCACCCGAAAAGAAGAAAGTATGCAGGGGATGAAATTTCTGTTGCTGAAGCAGGTGGATCTGGATGGAAATCCCGCCGGTGGGAATGTGGTCGCAGTGGATGCGGTTGGCGCCGGGATCGGAGAAATGGTGCTTTATGCCTCAGGAAGTTCAGCCCGGCAAACAATAATTACCAAAGACCGTCCTTGTGATGCAGTGGTGATGGCAATTGTGGATAATTGGGAAGTCGCGGGTGAAATAAAATATAAAAAGGGACAGGACGACTGAACGGTTGCAAAACAAATCATTCGTTCAAGAAATTATTATTTTATAGGAGTCATCGAATTTGGCTGGGCTTAAAGAAGAACAGATAAACAGCATTGCACAACAAATTGTTTCCCGGTTAACCAGTACTTTTCCGGATAGGGAAGAGACCGATGTTTCATCCAAGGTCGGTGAATTCACCAAAGGTATCTTTCCAGATATAAACTCTGCGGTTGATGCGGTCTATGTGGCCCAGAAAAAGTATATGGAAATCCCACTCTTGGAGCGAGGCCGCATCATAGACAGTATTCGACGAAAGATGCTAGAGTATGCTGAGGAATTGGCGAAAGATGCCAATGCCGAAACCGGTCTGGGACGTTATGAAGATAAAATGATTAAGAATAAACTGGTTACCGAAAAAACACCCGGGATTGAGGATTTAACCACGGCCGCCAAATCCGGTGATCACGGCTTAACTATTTATGAGCGGGCTCCCTATGGCGTAATCGGTGCAATTACCCCCAGCACCAATCCGACTTCAACTATCATCTGCAATACTATCGGAATGATCTCGGCCGGAAACGGGATTGTATTCAACGTGCATCCTTCGGCAAAGAATGTGTCCATTAAGAATATTCACTTGATCAACCAGGCCATTACTGAAGCTGGCGGACCGGACAACCTGGTGACCGCGATTTTAAATCCGACCATTGAAAGCGCCCAGGAATTGATGAAGCATCCCCGGGTCCGTTTGCTGGTTATCACCGGTGGTGCCGCTGTAGTGAAAGAAGCCATGCGCAGCGGAAAGCGGGCAATTTGTGCCGGACCGGGAAATCCCCCGGTGGTGGTGGATGAAACCGCGGATCTGACCAAGGCAGCGCAGGATATCGTATTTGGTGCTTCTTTTGACAATAATGTTATCTGCACCGATGAGAAAGAAGTATTTGCCGTCTCGTCCATTGCCAATCAGCTGATTCAAATAATGACCAAACAGAATGCAATTCTGCTAAATCCGGTTCAACAGAAACAACTGGATAGGGTTATTTTTACTAAAACCAACGAACCTGGAAAACCAGGGGTCATTGATAAAGCATTCATCGGTAAAAATGCCAGTGAAATTTTAAAGAAAATCGGGATTAAAGCCGATCAGAAAATCCGGTTGACTATTGCGGATGTGGATCGGGATCACCCGCTGGTCTGGACCGAACAGATGATGCCGGTTCTGCCGGTGGTCCGGGTGGATAATGCCAAGGAGGCGATCGATCTGGCCATTAAAGCGGAACATGGATTTGGTCACACCGCCTCCATGTTTTCCCGTAACATCGATAATTTAAGCCGGATGGCCAGGGAAATAAACTGCAGTATTTTTGTCAAGAATGGGCCCACCCTGGCGGGACTGGGTTATGGCGGTGAGGGATTCTGTTCCTTTACCATAGCCAGTCCGACCGGCGAAGGACTTACCAGGCCCTACAGTTTTACCCGGGAGAGACGATGTGTTCTGGTGGACCATTTCCGGATTGTCTGAGGTCTGCTAGTTTTTTGATGGGAATTTGTTAATCCTATTACAGATGGATAAGGATTATTGTAAAGCAATAAAATTAATTTGGGGTTGATTGGCTGTAGATAAAATGGGCAGAAATTAAATGGGCGTATTTGGTTATACTTTAGTTATTTAGAAGGATTAAAAAATCCATTGGATAAAAACATAATTAATAATGCTGCAGAAGAAATATTTGGGTTTTTAACTGATATAGGCTACTTTGTTGAAAGATATGATTTGGGACCAGAATTTGGACTTAATTATTTATCAAAGGAGAAAAACCGTAGTATACAAATTGATTTTCCCGCCTATGAAAATGGTGAGATAAATATTGGATTCAAAAGAAAATTTACCAAATTATTTCCACTATTCATTAAAGATACAGATCGAAGAATATCTTTCAATTTAAAAATGATTTATAAAAATGATCCAGATTATAATTCTATACCAAAGGAAATATGGTCAGAAGATTATAAAACCACACTTAACTTATATGCAAATTTTCTTAAAACAAAAATGGGGAATATAATCTCGGGCGAAAAATGGGTTTGTTAACATTATCGGATACCATATTATAAGCACTTCGAGCCGACCGTGAGAGCCCGGCGGCAGCTTAATTGCGAATCCGTGATAGATCAGCGGATGAGGGAATGCAGATATGAATAATAAATCGACTCAAGCCAAGACCTACCCGGCGATTGCGATTATTGAATTTAACAATATTGCGGATGGGGTGACTGGAGCTGATGCCATGGTCAAAAAGGCACCCATTGCCATGCTGAAATCGGGGACAGTGAGTCAGGGAAAATATCTGGTACTGATCGGTGGCTCTACCGCTTCGGTGCAGGAATCATTTCAGGAAGGACTGTCCCAGGCCAAGGAGAGCGTTGTCGATTCCGTTTTCCTTCCGGATGTCCATCCACAGGTTCATCAGGCTATTCTGGGTATGCGCCAGCCCTGCCAGGCAGAATCATTGGGTATCATCGAAACCGAAACGGTTGCCGCCACTATCCAGGCGGCAGATGCCGGGATTAAAGGGGCTCTGGTCAACATTGTCGAAATGCGAATTGCTGATGGCTACGCCGGTAAAGGTTACACTTTATTCAACGGAAAAGTGGAGGATGTTGAGTCAGCGATTGAAATTGGTCTGCAATCCATACATTCCCGCCGGATTACCGTTTACAGCCGGATCATCCCGGCTTTGCATCAGGATGTTTCCCGGGAAGTCGAGTCAAATTTGAGATTCAGTCAGTCCGATAAATTAAACCTGGCGGACGGAGAATAATTATGTTGCTGGGAAAAGTAATCGGTACGGTAACCCCATGTGTCATTTATCAGGGATTGGAGGGTGTGCCCTTTCTGGTTATCCAACCTGTGGATAAGAATAAAAATCCCAAAGGTTCGCCCTTGATTGCCGCGGATTCAACCCGGATGGCCGGTCCCGGTGAGTTAATATATTATGAAGGCGGGAGGGAAGCTGCACTCGCCCTGGATCCCTGGTTTGTGCCGGTGGATCATACGATTATCGGTATCGTTGATGGCGTGCAGTTAGGATTGCCGGAGAATGACCAATGATATTGGGAAAAGTTACCGGAACAATTTATTCAACAATTAACCACCCTTTTTATGATGCCAAAAAATTATTGGTCGTTTCAAAAATGGATCCGACCGGAAAAACAAGCGAGGATTATCTGATTGCGGTGGATTCGGTGGATGCCGGTATCGGTGAAACCGTTCTGGTTATCGATGAGGGTAATTCCGCTCGCCAGGTGGTAAAGGATACTTCCGCACCGATTCGATCGATAATCATTGGTATCGTTGATGATATTCAGATATGAATATTAGATTAACCCATCATGCTAATTAATTTCCCATTTATAGAATTTATTTAAATTGCATAATTCGTCTGACCTATCTTATTTCGAATCCTGTTATTGCAGGGTGGGATTCTTTTTAGGATTTCTTCCCCGACAGCGGGGGATCTGGAATATGGTATACTCCTGCTTACTAAATTTTAAGGTTAATCATTTCCATAGCATCACAGGTGAATTTAACATTTCCCAATCTTTAACGAAGTTTCATTAAATGTTGAATACCCCCGATGTTCCGAAAACCTGTGGCAAATCTCTTTTTTCTGTAAATATTAAACACCTACGGTGTTTTTAATCAGACAGCATCGTCAGAAAAATCCCTTTAGGGATGATATGTTTATAGTAAAACCGTGAATACCAATTACGAAAGAACCCCGTCAGGGGTGACATATAACAACACCCTTCCGGATAACCGCAACCTCATTTTTAATTTATTACCAAACCTAAAACATGTCACCACTCCGTGGTTTCTGATATAAAATTTGACCTGGGTTATTACAAACATATCACCGCTTCGCGGTTTTTGTAAAATTTTGTTTAACCAAATTACGTAAGGCGTGAAATATTATTAGAAAAAAATGCCACGATTCAGGGAAAGCTGATTGGGCTGCGATAGGGGTAGCATCTGTCTTCAGGTGGTAATAGAATCCCGTTAGGGATGATATGTTTATATAAAACAATGATGACAAATGACTAAAAACCCCGTCAGGGGTGACATATACTGCCTCGGAAAATAATAAAGCAGATGAAATTGGTTTATCTTGCCTCCTCCTCCGGCAATCATTATATTTTTTTAAATTAATTTAAGTGTGGGATTGCATATGCCCGGTAGTCCCTTTTCGTCATCTGCTTCATTCCAGGACGCTCTGGAAAAATATTTGGAAGAAATAAGCCAAATACCCCTTATTTCCCCACAGGAAGAGATTGAGCTTACCCGGAAGAGTAAAGAAGGAGACCATGAGGCCCTCAATAAACTGGTCCAGGCCAATCTCCGTTTTGTGGTGAAAGTTGCCAAAGAATATCAGAATATGGGATTGCCACTGATCGACCTGATTGATGAAGGGAATATCGGGTTAATGAAAGCCGCGGACCGGTTTGATGAAACCAGGGGGTTTCGTTTCATCTCTTATGCGGTCTGGTGGATACGGCAATCGATTTTGCAGGCACTGGCTGAAAATGCCCGGGTGGTGCGACTACCGCTGAACCGGGTGGGTTTGATCAATAAAATAAATCATGTAACCCGGGAACTGGCCCAGCAATACAACCGGGAACCAACCTCCGAAGAAATTTCGGAAATGCTGGATATTTCGGGAAGCGATGTGGCTGAAGCGCTGAGTCAGGTTACCCGTCATGTTTCTTTGGATCAATCGTTAACCAGAGATGAGAACAAAAAATTTAAAGATTTAATGGAAAACCCGGATTCGGAGTGGCCGGATAATAAGTTGCTAAAGGAATCGCTCAAAGAGGAGATCAACCGGGTCCTTAAAACTTTGACCCCGAGGGAGTCCGATATTATCCGGATGTATTTTGGCATAGATTTACCCCGCCCCTTAACTCTGGAGGAAATGGCAACAAAATTAAAATTGACCCGGGAACGTGTTCGCCAAATCAAAGAAAAAGCCCTCACCAGATTAAGACATCAATCCCGTTCTCAAAATCTGCGGTTGTTTCTCTAAATGGATTTTGTTATTTTTGACCCTGTTTTAATATGGAGGTTAGTTTGACCAAAAATCTCATGACCAGTGTTTCCGGGATTAGGGGTATTGTTGGCGAAAGCCTGACACCGGATGTTATCGTAAAATATGTTTCTGCTTTCGGGCAACGTTTAACCGGAAAAAAAGTGGTCGTAGGCGGTGATCCCAGAGGCAGTTCCCAATTCATTCGGTCCCTGGTGAAGGGAACCCTTCGAGCTGCCGGTTGCCATGTGGTCGATATTGGCGTATCTCCCACCCCCACAGTTGAGATTATAACCAAATATTTGGGAGCTGGTGGCGGTATTGCTATTACTGCCAGCCATAATCCGATTCAATGGAATGGTTTGAAATTTATTGGCAAGGATGGTATGTTCTTACCGGAACGAGAAATCTTCTCGTTGTTTAAGGAAGCGGAGGCGAAGAAGCGGACTTATAAAAACTGGGAACAGCTCGGCAGCGAAGAATATTACTCGGATGCCATTGATGATCACTTAAAACTTATTTACCAACTTCCTTACATCAATATTGAGACTATCTGGAAACGAAAATTCAAGGTTGTTTTGGATTGTGTTAACGGAGCCGGTGCGACTATCATTCCAAAATTACTGAAAGAATTTGGCTGCCAGGTAATTGGTCTTAATACCGAACTTACCGGCGTTTTTGCCCATGAGCCAGAACCTATTCCCCAAAACCTGGTGGATTTAGCCGTGGCGGTGAAGAAGGAAAAGGCAGATCTGGGATTGGCGGTAGATCCCGATGCCGACCGCCTGGCCATGATCTCTAATGAAGGGAATCCCCTGGGAGAAGAATATACGCTTGCCCTGGCAGTAAAATTTGTTTTGAGTAAAAAGCTGGGTTATGTGGTGGTTAATCTTTCTACTTCCCGGGTAATTGATGACATTGTCCAGTATTATAATGTACTGCTGTTTAAAACCAAGGTTGGAGAGATTAACGTTTCCCAGCGAATGCAGGAAGTCGAGGCCATTATTGGCGGAGAAGGAAATGGCGGTGTGATTCTTCCCGAGGTTCATCCGGGAAGAGATGCCGCAACCGGGGTTGCCCTCATTCTTCAGTTTCTGGCCGAATCCGGTGGAACTCTCGCTCAGCTGAAACAGAGTTTACCGCAATATTATATTCTGAAGGATAAGGAAGATATTAAAAATATTGATCCGGATAAGGTTATCGAACATTTTTCGGAAAAGTATAGTGATGAACAACTGGATTTAACCGATGGTTTACGAATTGACCGGGCGGATTCCTGGATACATTTGCGTAAGTCCAACACCGAGCCAATTGTCCGGATAATTGTGGAAAGCCGGACGCCGGAGATTTCCTGGAGGATATTGCAGGAGGTAAAAGAAGAAATCCAAAAATTATCAAAATCATAAATTAAAATTTCCGTTATTTTAGAGCGCCTCAGCAATTTATTTTGTTGGGGCGTATTTTTTTAAAATTTAAGAATGGGTGAAATGGATTGAATATCAATTTTACCTTTTGAAAAAGATTGGAACATTATATGACAGCTTACGAAATTATTTCAGAAAAAAGAAACGGACAATCCTTATCCAGGGAGGAGATTCATTATTTCATCAATGAATTCCTGAAAGGGAACATTGAAGATTATCAAATGACTGCTTTTCTCATGGCCACTTATTTCAGTGGTATGAATGAAGATGAAATCTTTGCTTTAACCGAATCTTATATTGAATCGGGTCAAACTATAGATTTATCAGATATTTCCGGAATTAAAGTGGATAAACACAGTACCGGCGGTGTGGGAGATAAAGTCTCCATTGTCCTTGCCCCGCTGGCTGCCTCACTCGGAGTGGTTGTACCGATGATTTCCGGAAGAGGTTTAGGTCATACCGGAGGAACGCTGGATAAACTGGAGTCGATAACCGGTTTTCAGGTTTTTGGGGAATTGAAAAACTTTAAGCAGCAACTGGCTGATATCGGGGTGGCCATGTTGGGACAAACCGACAATATCGTCCCGGCAGACAGAAGAATCTATGCTTTGCGGGATGTAACGGCTACAATTGAATCGATTCCCCTGATCACCGCCAGCATCATGAGCAAAAAAATTGCCGAGGGAATCGATGGTCTGGTCCTTGACGTTAAGTACGGAAACGGGGCCTTTATGCCGGATCCCGAAAAGGCTGAGAAGCTGGCAAAAAATCTGATCGGTGTGGGAAATGCCTTTGGGAAAAAGGTGGTAGCTTATCTCACCTCCATGCAACAACCGCTTGGATTCAAAATTGGTAATTGGCTGGAAATTGAAGAGTGCCTCGATACCTTGCATGGAAATGGCCCACAGGATTTACTGGAAGTGACCCTGGCCTTAACCTCAGAGATGCTGATCATTGCCGGGAAGGCGAAAAATAATGCGGAAGCGAGGTCGTTATGCCTGGAAGCGCTGCACGATGGCCGGGCATTTAATAAGTTCCTGGAAATGGTGGAGTATCAGGGTGGGGATGTGAACCTGGTTAAATCCCCGGAGAAATATCCCAAAGCCGGACACATAGAAGTAGTCAAATCGCCAACCGCCGGAATTATTACTGCATTTAATACCCGTGAAATCGGGTTGGTCGGAGTGGAATTGGGGGCAGGAAGAAAAAAAGCGGAAGATGAGGTGGATCCACAGGCAGGTATCATCCTCTTTAAGAAGATTGGTGATAAAGCGGATGAACAGGAAGAACTGGCAGAAATACGATCGAATAATGAGGTTAGTCTTGATAAGATGAAAAACAGACTAGTAGCTGCGATTGAAATCGGCAATAAAATTGATACTTTACCGGAACTTATTTTTAAAAAAATTGAATAATAAACATATTTGGGCGATTATTAATCTCAGTAATAGCTTTTCATTATTGTGATCTAATACATCGATTTGCAAAACACGGAAGTTTAAATTTCTGCTGGTTTCAAACAATATGTTGCTGTTTTATGGGTTATAAAGGTAGTATAGATTAATCTCACGGAAATTTTCGGTTCTTAAAAATTTAACTTGATTTAAAAAACACAAAGGCATAAATTTTTTAGCCAACAAAATTGAGGGTGCGTATCGGTATTTGTTAAGGATTTAAATTTTAGTAAAATTTATTAAATAATTTAAAATTAGTTTTATGTCCTTAGCAATTAGAGATAATGCACCCAGGCGATATAGCCGAATGTCGATTGGGTGTAACATCGCATTCGGTTTTTTTATTTTATTCACGGAGGTTTGAGATGAAAACCATATTAATGTTATTACTCCTGGTGCTGTTGGTACCGCTATTCTCTACCGGCCTTTATGCGCAGGGTGAAGCAACAGTTCTTTTCCTGATGATTAATCCGGGGGCCCGGCAGGGCGGTATGGGGGAAGCCGGCGTGGCGCTGGCCAATGATGCAAACGCCATCTACTGGAATCCGGCAGGACTCGCCTTTCAGTATAACGATCCGGAAGTTGATAAAAAAGGGGAGGCAACCCTGATGCATGTAAACTGGTTACCTCAGTTTAACCTGGGTGATATGTATTACGATTACGCAGCTGGCAGGTACCATTTACAGGATATTGGTATGGTTGGTCTGGCTATTCAGTATATCAACTACGGGGAAAGCATCTGGACAGGTGAAGACAGTCCTGCGGAATTAGGACGGTTCAACAGTAACGAAGTTGCCTTAACCGGAAGCTATGCCCTCAAAGTAAAAGAAAATCTGGGCGTAGGTGTAAACCTGAAATATATTTATTCCCGGTTATCTCCAATTGAAGTTACTGTAGGTGCAGAAAAAGGCAAGGGTATTGCCTCATCCTTTGCAGTGGATTTAGGTGTACTTTATCATCCCGGCTTTAGTAAAAATTTAAGTCTGGGTGCAAGTATCAGCAATATCGGTCCAAAAGTTTCCTATGTAGACTATGCCCAGGCAGACCCGTTACCGACCAATTTACGGCTGGGTTTTGCTTATCATATCCTGAAAAGCCAGTTCAACACGTTAACCTTTGTGTACGACACCAATAAACTGTTGGTCAACCGGGATAGTGTGAATGTGGATGGTGTTTTTAAAGCTATGCTCTATTCAAGCTGGTCAAATGGCGATGTACTGAAAAAGTTTACCCATTCATTCGGCCTGGAATACTGGTATACTGACCTGATTGCCCTGCGAACCGGATATTTTTATGAGGATCCATCGGCGGGCGGTCGGAAATTCTGGACATTTGGTGGCGGATTACGTTATTCCGTCTTCGGTTTTGACTTCAGTTATATCTATGCCTCGGTAGAAGATCATCCATTATCCGATACCATGCGCTTCTCACTGGGCATTCAATTCTAATTCAGAAAAGGTTAAATCTCCTGACGGATTCTTCCGCCAGGAAATTTTTCAAATAATAACCGGTAATGTGAGAGATGGATTTCCCTGATGAGAAGTATACTTTCTTTTTTCGCAGTTGCTATTACCTTCCTGTTCAATCCTGCAATAGGTCGTGCCCAACCTGTACTTCCTGATACCATTCATATTTTAGCCATTCGGGTGGAGTTCGTGGAGGATAATGCCGCAACCACTACCGGGAACGGTAAATTTGATTTATCTCAACCCTCCGGACAGTTTCAGATTGATCCGCCGCCGCATAACCGATCGTATTTTCAGGATCATATTCAATTTGTGTCCAATTATTTCAAGAAGGTATCGCGAGAGCGGCTCCACATCGAAGGCGATGTTTTTCCTGTACAGGCGGACAACGCATATCAGCTCGATCATCCGATGACCTATTATAATCCGAACACCACTCCGGATGAGAATGACCGGGGTTTGGCCAATCTGTTCCGGGATGCTTTACAAAAAGCAGATGAAGATCCGGCGATAGATTTTTCGCAGTATCAAAGCTTTGTGGTCTTTCACGCCGGGGTAGGAAAGGATGTCGATATTGGTTTTGATGAGACGCCTCAGGATATTCCTTCATTATTCTTAACCTCAGAATTTTTATTTAATACGCTTGGTGTTTCAGGTATTTCGGTAGATAACGGAGCCACCATGGTAAATAATGGGATGATCTTGCCGGAAACCGAAAGTCAGGTAGGAATTGAGCTTGGTTTAAATGGGATTTTTACCTCAAATTTTGGATCCCAATTGGGTTGGCTGGATCTGTTCAGTCCGGAAACCCGGCGCACCGGCATCGGCCGTTTTGGCCTGATGGATGCCGGGTTGTTTAACGGGGATGGATTGCTCCCGGCGCTACCCTGTGCCTGGACCCGGATCGAAGCCGGGTGGGAAGAACCGACAACACTGTATTATTCTCCAAATGACGAATTGACTATTCACTCAACCTTATCGTCTGATCCAAACCGGATATATCGAATTCCAATTAACGAAAATGAATATTTCCTGGTGGAGAACCGTTATTCCGGTGAATTAAGTTTCGACAGCCTGCAATTTGTGATCGGACAACAGCGCAATGAATATCCACCCGCCCGGGAAATCCTGGAAACCTATTTTCCCGATCAGGCAACATTCAGCCCTCGCGGCGTACTCATCGATGTGGATAATCCGGATATCGGCTTACCGGGAACCGGCTGCCTGATCTGGCATATCGATGAGAATGTGATCGCCCAAAAACGTGCGGAAAACCGGATCAATGCCGATCCGGAACATCGTGGGGTTGATCTGGATGAGGCCGATGGTTCCCAGGATATTGGTCAGGAATATTCGATATTGAGCGCCGGCGCCGGCTCGGAGATTGGCTATGTTCTGGATATGTGGTATGCCGGCAATAATTCACCCCTGTTCAAAAACGAATTTTCACCCAACAGCACCCCCAATAGCCGGAGCTATTACAACCGGGCCAACAGCCATATCAAGGTCTTTAATTTTTCGGCTCCGGATTCCCAGATGACTTTTCAGGTGCAGCTGGATATTTTTCAACAGAACTTTCCGGTTACCATAAATCCCTCGGTCTATGGCCGGGCAACCTCCATGAAAACAACAGATCTGAATCTGGAAGGTGCCGGGGATATTGTGCTGACTACTGATCAAAATAAAATCCTGGCGCTGAATGAGAATGGCCGTTCTGACTGGGGAGCAGATTCCTTCCTGGTCGCTGATATCGGTAACCGAATTCTTCCTCCTCCGCTGTTTTTTGATGATCCGATTGCACCGGGTGTTCCCGGTAAAGCGATGGTGGTTTTGACTGAAAGCGGTAAGGTATTGGGATTCAAATTTACCGGTGGGACTTTAGATACGCTGTTTACGCCATTACAACTTTCAACCTCAATTACCACCTATCCCATAGGCTACCAAGATATTGATGAAACCCGCGTTTACTGGGGTGCAGAAAATGGCCGGGTGTACCAGTTAAACCTGAATAGTTCAGGACTGACGTTAGATTCCTTATCTGGCCTGAATGAATCAGTAAAATATATCCATCTCAATTATAATGGAGATGTACTTGCTATTACAGCGTCGGGAAAAGTATACCGGAATGGTGTGTTTGTGAAGGATAGTGAGTTACCATATTTTTCGCCGGTTGGGTCCCAGGCTGCCGGTCTTACCCGCGACGGTAAATTTCTGGAATTCATAGGGAACGAAACGGATTACGCCGAAGAAGGAATTTATCAATTTGATTCTCCCATGATTGCGAATCCGTTTTTTACATCGGGAATGAAATATCAGCCTTATTATCTGGTGGCGGGTAATAATCGTATTTATTCATTTAATCGCAACTTTTCCATGCTGGATAATTTCCCGGTGAAGATTTATCATCCGGACCGTCCTGTGGAATTGTCACTATCTCCGCTGGCAAATATATTTTACCGGAAGGATTTACAAGAGGTGCCTGGTGTAATTGTAACCGATCCGGCAGGATTAATCGATGGTTTCGATTTCAGCGGAAATCAGCTGGATGATTTTCCCCTTGCCGTGGGCGATTCAATTGTTGCCACACCGGCTATTCTGGATATCGATGCGGATAGTACCCTGGATCTGGCGGCGATTACCAGTCAGGGCACACTTTATATCTGGGATTTGCAATCCAAATTTTTTGGAGAGAGTTGGAATCAGCTTTATGCAAATGAGTTGAACAGCAATTCCAATCTCGCTCCAATAGTAGCTGCGCCGGGAGAACCTAGCAGTATAGCCGGATCCGAATTGATGCCGGAAAAAATGGTCTATAACTGGCCCAATCCCAATATTGAGGACTATACCTTTATCCGGTATTATTTAACCGACCGGGCTGAAGTCAAAATCAAGATTTACGACCTGGCGGGCGATTTTGTTGAAGATTTTTCCGGACCGGGCGATGCCCAGACTGCGAATGAAGTCCGCTGGAATCTGCAGAACGTACAGAGCGGGGTATACCTGGCCCGGATTGAAGCAAAAAGCAGTGACAAGACCGAAGTGAAGATTATTAAAATTGCGGTCGTTAAATAGCCGTGTGGGTTGCAGGAGGGACAAATTTCTCTCTTGCGGAATATGTCGAATTTTTCTTTTTTTATAGGGTGATGTTTAGTTACCATGAATTTATCCAAGAATCTTATTTATCTGTTTTCTAAATTTTTAATTTTATCGCTTTGTTTTATGCTGGTTGAATTTGCCCGGGCGCAGCCGGAGGCCTATAATCATCCGGAGCTCTACTGGCAGAGTATCGAAACCGATCACTTTATCGTTCATTATCACCAGGGGACCGAGCGAACCGCCAATCTGGTAGCAAAAATTGCCGAGGAGATGTACCCCCATATTACTTACCTTTACCAGTACTGGCCAAAAGAAAAAACCCAGTTCATCATTCGGGACACCGATGACTATTCCAATGGCGGCGCCTACTTTTATGACAACAAGGTTGAAATCTGGGCGGAGAATATGGACTATGTTCTGCGGGGAACCCATAACTGGTTAAGGGATGTGGTGAGTCACGAATACACCCACATTATTTCCATGCGCAAAGCGCTGAAGTTCGGGCCGCATGTGCCGGCGGGCTGGTTCCAGTTATTTGGTTATGAGACTGAGCGCCGCCCGGATGTGGTGCGTGGCTTCCCGGATGTCCTGGTGTCCTATCCCATCTCCGGTATCACCATACCGGTGTGGTTTGCCGAGGGAACTGCCCAGTTTCAGTCGCCCAGCCGGCGCTACGATTACCGGGATTCTCACCGGGAAATGATCCTGCGGGACCGGGTGGTTACCGGAAAACTGCTGGATCTGCAGGAAATGGGGGTATTTGGTAAAAACAGCATCGGCAATGAATCCTCCTATAATCAGGGATACGCCTTTGTCTCTTTTCTGGCCAAAACCTTTGGCGACAGTATCGTGAAAAAAATGGCCGGTCAGGCTTCTTCGCCCATGTCCCTGACGTTCGATGGGGTTATGAATGAAACTACCGGAATTGCGGCGGACAGTATTTTCCGGATGTGGGATAATTATCTGGAAGACACCTATTCTCACCGGCTTGAAACCATCAATAAAAACCTGGTGACCGGTGAAGCAATTCAGGATAAAGGCATTGGCAATATTCATCCGGTTTTTTCGCCGGATGGGGAAGAAGTGGCCTATGTTAAAAGTATCTCAGATTACCTGTCCATCAATGCCCTGGCGATTAAAAATCTGAAAACGGAAAAAGAAAAGCTGGTCGATGGACCGATCACATCCTCGGTGAGCTGGTCACCTTCCGGACGTTATCTGGCCTATTCCAAACAGACGCATATTCAGACAAATGGCAGCAGTTTTAATGATATCTATGTCTATGATACCAAGCGGCACAAGACCTATCAGATTACCAATGGTTTGCGGGCCTCAAATCCGGACTGGTCCCACGATGGAGAAAAACTGGCATTTGTAGTGTCCAGCGATGGATTAACCAATCTCTTTGTCTTAACCCTGGATGAGTTCGTCTGGATTAAAGATAAAAAACTGTGGCACAGATACTACTACGATCTGGATGGTCACTTCTTGACGAACCATGTTCCGAACAACCGGAAAGATGACTGGCAGCGTTATTATCGCCGAGTTGCCATCTGGGGACGGGGAATAAATCAGATTACCCATTTTACCGATGGGCGACAGATTTTTCATCCCCGCTGGTCTCCCGATGACAGTTATCTGGTCTTCGATACTTCGATAGAATTTTGCCGGGACATCGCCCGCATTCCGGCCACCGGCGGTGAGATGGAGTTTATCCTGAATGCACCCTACGATGAGCGGTATCCCACTTTCGACCCGACTTCCGGCGAACTTTTCTATGCCAGCGACCAGACCGGAATTTTTGATATTTATTCCTATAATCTTGAAACAAAAGAAATAAAACCACACACCAATGTTATTGGCGGCGCGTTTATGCCTACGGTCAATAAGCGGGGGGATTTGATTTATTCGCTTTATAAGGACCAAGGATATAAAATTTATCTGATCCGGAAAGTGAATGCGCTTCCAGCGGAAACGCTGGTTTATGACCAGAATTATCAGGCCAAAATTCCCCAGATTAGAGCGGATGACCGGACATATCAGGCCTTACCTGCCCGGGAGTATAAGCGGGATTTTGGTGCTGTTGGCGTCATGCCCAGACTATTTATAGATTACGGCACGTTGAAACCCGGTCTGTATGTTTATTCCAATGAAATTCTCGACAAAATGATGTTTTTCGGCGGATTCGATTTTAATTTGAGAAAAGATTATGATATTTTTGCCCTGTTTGGCCTGCAGGTCTGGAAATTTCCGATTCAATTCGAATTATATAATCAGGCAACCAATATTGATGATAAACTGGAAGATCCCTTCTACCGGGAAATTGGTGACCACTCGATTAATTTTAATCTTCTAGAGGCTGATCTGGGTACCTGGCTAAAGCTTTCCTGGAAGGGTAATCCGCTGTTTAATTTACATCTTACTTATATCTTGAGTCTTTACCGGGCACGTATTTCCACTTTTGGTTACCGGGAATTAGCGACGAATCAATTATGGATTTCACCGGAGTTCAGGTATACCTATCTGCGTGGTCATGCTCTGGAATTGCAATTGAAACAGGACCGGATTATCCCGGACATCGATCGCGCCATAAATCCGCGACGGGGGTATTATCTTTCTCTTAAATACACCCGGCAGTGGAACCGCTTTCTGGATGATTTTGCCACCGATCGGGTTATCGATCTGGAGATCTACAAAAAATATTATTACAACCAGTACGAACTGGATTACGAGAAATATTTTACCGTACCCTTTACCAAAAGACACTCGCTCAGTTTCCGGATGCAAGGTGGGTACATCGATAATAAAGTGGATGATTATTTTAATTTCTTTGCCGGCGGATTGGTCGGACTAAAGGGATACAGCTATTTCAGTATCGATGGTCCGGAAATGGCGATCGGGACGGTGACTTACCGTTTTCCACTGGTCAGGAATTTGAATTTTAGGATTGTGAACTGGTACCTGGATAAAATTTATCTGGGCGCTTTTTATCAGTATGGAAATGCCTGGGAGAAAAATGCGGCAACCCTAAAAGATTTTAAATCGGATGTTGGTGTTCAGCTGCGTATTGAAACCTTTTCCTGGTATATGTTCCCCACCCGGATTTTTTTCGAGGCGGCGTATCCGCTCAAGGAAAATGTGTACCAGGATATTCGTTATGAAAAGGATTGGAAATTCTACTTCGGCGTCCTCTTTGATTTTGATCTCAGGTTCGATAAAAAATTAAGGAGATTGTTATGAGATTTTTCAACCTCTGCCTGATGGTGGTTTTGAGCAATATATTTTTGCTTAAGGCCGAACAACCCTTTGAATGGGGAGATCAGGAGATTATTGCCAGGCGGATGGAAATGAAGGATGGTGTGAAGCAGAATATGCAGGATGTCGACTCCGATTATAGCGGCACTCCCGTCGGTGATCAACGTTCAATCGGAAAGGCAGTGGCGTTTTCTCTTCTGGTTCCGGGAAGTGGGCAGTTCTATTCTAATTCTTATATCAAGTCCGCTATATTTCTGGCCATAGAAATTGGAGCCTGGGCCACCAATATCAGCTATAATAAAAAGGGGGATAATAAGGACCGGGAATTTAAAACCTATGCGGATAATAACTGGAGTGAGTACCGGTACTGGTCGTATGTGAATTGGACCGCAGCAAATGATCCAAACTACATGGGTCAATTATTTCCTTATTCTAAAGACCCGAATCATAATTGGTATTTAATTCAAGAGAATTATTATAATGAAAATATGGATCAGGTAATTAGCACTTTAAGACAATATGAGGCCGATAAATTTAGTCACCGCTTGCCCAGCAGCAAAACCCAGCAATATTATGAAATGATCGGCAAATATCCGCACCAGTTCGGTGCTGCCTGGAGCGATGCCAGCTTTGACATGATCTATAGCGGACCGGATAACATCACAGTCAACAATAACTTTTATATGGACATGAGGGAACAGGCCAACCGACTGTATGAAAAAGCGCAGTACGGATTAATGGTTGCCCTGGTGAATCATGTTATCTCAGCGATCGATGCCGGTTTTACCGCCCGGAGTTTTAACCGGGAGCATATGAAAATGGAGATGAGCTACCGGAATATAATCTACAAGGGTGAGTACGTCAATATGTTCGGCGTCAACATGAAATGGTAGAGGATGATTATAGTTTTTTCCTGGAATAAACAACAGGTTCAAAGGAAAATATTCAGCGGGTACAGCTTATGAAATATAAAATTTTACTTTTATCATTGTTTTTGATTGTCACTGCGCAGGCCCAGACCGGTACCGGTTTTTCCTTGCAGAAATTAATCCAGACCGAACAACCTTCTGAAGAAAATATTCAGTCCGGTTCAAAAGGAGTTAATATTTTACTTTCCTTACTGCTGCCCGGTGCAGGCGAGTGGCGGATGGGGCATAAAAATACCGCCAAATTTTTCTTCGGAACGGAATTTATGCTCTGGGTGGGCTATTTCAGTTTTAATGCCTATGCCGATGTGATCAAAAATGATTTTCAGACTTTTGCCTCGGTGCATGCCGGGGTAAATCCCAATCAGAAAAATGATCAGTACTGGATCGAGATTGGCAGTGCCGAGAATATTTACTTGTATAACGAGCAAAGACTCCGGGACCGGGATATTCCCGGGACCTATCCCGAAACGGATTTGTATTACTGGCAATGGGACAGCAAGGACAGCCGTCGTCGCTATAACCAGTTGCGGGTGAATGAACACGATTGGGAGCGGCGGGCAACCTTTGTGGTCAGTGGATTTATCCTGAACCGGTTGATCAGTGCGGTGGATGTCCTGCGCCTGATCCGGAAGGAGAAGCGGGCGGAGGAGCAGCGCATGTCCCGGCTCTATTTTGATTATAAAAAGGATCGGTTGGGTTCGGATGTTTTTCGCCTGAATCTGGCGCTTCGCTGGTAGGAAATTTTATAGAATAAATTTCAATGAAGTAGATTAAAACTGCGTAATTTTCCGGAAATCTTCCAGCCGTTTATCAATATCTTCCCGGGTAATCCTTTTCAACATATCAAAACTAAATGATTCCACACTGAAGGAAGCCACGGTACTGCCATAGGCCACTGCCTTCCGGAAGTCTCCATCTTTTAATTTTGTGCAACAGGCCAGGTAGCCGACAAAACCCCCGGCAAAGGAATCGCCTGCTCCGGTGGGATCCACCACCTTTTCCACCGGATAAGCCGGGGCCGAGAAAAAATCGTTTCCGGTGATTAAAACTGCGCCGTGTTCTCCCTTTTTTACCACCAGCACTTTGGGTCCCATCTTGAGAATGGCCCGGGAGGCAATATTGATGTTCTGAATTCCGGAAAGCTCCCGGATCTCTTCATCATTTAAAATCATCACGTCCACTCGCTCGATCACTTTTTCCAGTGCCGCCCGGCTGCCGCTGATCCAGAAGTTCATGGTGTCGAGGATGGTCAGAGTAGGGGAGTTGATGCTCTTAAGCACTTCCAGCTGTAATTCAGGATGGATGTTGGCCAGAAAGACAAATTTGCTTGAGCGGTAGTTTGCCGGTATCTCCGGTTTAAATTTTTCAAAGACATTGAGGTAGGTAAAAAGCGTGTCCCGTTGATTCATATTGTCATGGTAACGTCCTCCCCAACGGAAAGTATCCCCTTTTTCGACTTTTAAGCCGGTCAGGTCCACCTGTTTTGCTTTTAAAAAATTGACTAGGTTAAAATCGAAATCTTCGCCAACCACTCCCACCACATTGACCGGAGCAAAAAAACTTGCCGCCGCGCTGAAGTAGAGGGCGGAGCCACCGGGAGAATCATTTACCTTTCCGGATGGTGTTTCTACAGTATCCAGAGCAATTGAACCAACTACCAATATTGACATTTTAAGAAGTCCTCGTCTTTAGGGCTACATTTTCTCCGGGGCGGTTACACCCAGAATTTTGAAACCATTAACCAGAACCGTCCTGGTGGCCAGACAAAGTGCCAGACGAGCCTGAGAGAGTTCATTATCATCGGTCAGAACCCAGCATTCTGTATAAAATTTATGGAAAGCAGTGGAAACCTCCGAAAGATACTGGGTCAGTTGATGGGGAGTAAACTCTTCCGTACAACGCTGCACCAGGTTGGGAAATTCCATCAGTTTTTTAATCAATTGAAATTCACTGTTATCGGTCAGGCGTTGCAGGGTATCACGGTTGGCGTATTCTACTTTCTTCTCCTCCGCATTTCTCAATATACTGCAAATCCGGGCGTGGGCGTATTGATTGTAGTAGACCGGATTTTCATCGGATTGGGTTTTGGCCAGCGCCAGATCAAAGTTGAGATGGCTTTCCATACTGCGCATCAGAAAAAACCAGCGGGTAACATCCGCACCCACCTCATCCATCAATTCATCCAGGGTGACGAAGTTCGCTTTGCGGGTGGACATTTTTACCTTTTCCAGTCCCTGGTACAGGGTCACAAACTGATGGATCAGTACCCTGATTTTATTTTCATCATAACCCAGGGCCTTTATACCTGCCAAAACATCGGGGTAGGTGGCAATATGATCGGCCCCGAAAATATCCACCACCAGATCGAATCCACGCTCAAACTTGGTGCGGTGATAGGCAATGTCCGGCAGCCGGTAGGTTGGTTCGCCGGTACTCTTCACAATGACCCGGTCCTGATCCTGACCAAATCTGGTGGTGCGAAACCAGAGCGCTCCGTCTTTTTCATAAGCCAGATCCTGCTCCTTAAAAAATTGGATGACCTGATCGATCTCTCCACTGTCGTAAAGGTCCTTTTCATTATAAAAAACATCAAAGACGATACCCAGACGGGCCAGGGTATTTTTGATATCGGTAAAAATGAGCTCTTCTGCTTTCTGCTTGAAAATATCGGTATCTTCTTGCTTTAACAGACTGTCTCCATGTTCCTTTTTCAATTCCCGGGCAATTTCCAGGATGTACTGACCCTGGTAGAAATCATCCGGGAAATTGATTTTCTCACCGCATAATTCCCGGTAACGCAGCTTCACCGAGTCCCCCAATACCCGCATCTGTCTTCCGGCATTATTAAAGTAGTACTCCCGGATGACCTGGTAACCGCTCCACTCCAGAAAATTGGCAATGGTATCGCCAATCACCGCCTGGCGTCCATGACCGATGGTTAAGGGACCGGTAGGATTGGCGCTTACAAATTCCACCTGTGCCTTTTGATTCTTACCGGTCTGATTACGGCCGTAATTTTTATTTTCATCTAAAATTTCCTGAACAAAGTTTTGCAGATAAGATGGCGCATAAAAAAAGTTTATAAATCCGGGTCCGGCAATCTCCACTTTTTCAATCAGCGCGGGATCGAAGGAGAGATTATTGACAATATTCTGGGCAATTTGCCGGGGATTTTGTTTGAGCTCACCTGCCAGCTGCATGGCCAGATTAACGCTCAGATCCCCATGGGTTTCAATTTTAGGTATTTCAAAAGTGAATGGTAAGTGAGGATATTTTAATTTATCAAGAGCGGCTTTAATTATTTTCTGTAAATACGATTCTATTTTCTGCATTTTCTTCAACCCGGATAATATTTGCGTCGCCCCATAGTTTTTCGATGCCGTAAAATTGCCGGGTCTGTTCTCGGAAAATATGCACCACCACTTCAATATAATCCAACAGAACCCAATTTAAATTGCTGTATCCCTCCCGGTGCCAGACCTTCTCTCCGTTACTGCCCAATTTCTCTTCCACGTAGTCGGTTAGCGCTTTTACGTGTGGTTCGGATTCGCCGCTCATGACGACAAAAAAATCGGTTATATCGGTTAACTGCCGGACATCCAGCAGGATAATATCATTTCCTTTTTTCTCCCATCCGACAGTTGCGATTTTCTCAGCCAACTCTTTTGAACTCAAATTGAACCTCTATTTTTTAAATGGCTTTAATTTTTTATAATCTTTTCCAATCACAATGGAAGCAGCCAGTTGCTTACTTTCATCAACTTCGGTCTTTATCTGATCTGCGCTAATTCCTAATATTTTGGCAATTTTTTCCGCGGTCTGCTTCTCACCAATCCGGTCGATGACCATAGAATTGGTTACTGTGAAATTTTTGTAATTTCCCATGGAAACAACGTCAATCCCTTTATCCCGCAAATAGTCGGTGGTTTTTTTGGCCACACCGTATGCGCCGCAACCATTTAGAACCTCCACCTGGGTCTTTTGCGGAATTGGTTGGATCAGATGTTCCGGCTCCTGGGCCGGAATATTTTCTGTGGTAACCGCTCCCCGGGAGGAAGCTGTATCTCCGATCATGCTCGTTTCCATTCCCTGATTCTTGTTGTCAAAGAAACTGGTAAAATTTATAGAATCAGCCAATTGATAGATGATGAAAATGAAGAATGCCAGCAGAAACAGGTAAAATACCGGTTTTAAAATATTCAGGAAAGAGGAATTGGGAGAGGATTGCTTGCCGGATTGACGATTTCCCCCCTTATGACTTTGATGGACGAATTTTCGAACGCGCTTATCGGATAGGTCTCTCCGGGTCCTTCTTGCCAAACTTTAACATCTCCTCTTGTGGATTACCATCCGTACCAGCCATTGTTGTAATATCCGGGACCGTAATATCCTGGTCTTACATCAAAACCGAGTTTCAGGAGGGTATTTTCGCTGGGCCGGTAATACAGTTCTGCTCCCCCGAAAAACTGAGTGTTATTTAACACCGGATTCTGCAGGGAACTATAGGGGATGTTCATCAAACCCAGATTTAATCTTAAAAATAACGGATTGCTTATCTGGTAATCTATGGTATTCATATAACTGTTTACCATCATGCCACCGGCACTTCCCATGGTCATATAACTCATGGAAAAGCTATGATGCATGCTCAATCTGGTCGGATCAAAAAGTCCGAAAAACGATCCGGTATTTGGTTTGGCGATGGCATCGCTGATGGAAGGCATCTTGGTTTGCGATTTTAACTGGGCAAATGCCAGCATGGGGATAAATACAAAAATGAATACCAATAAACCCTTTTTCATTGTAACCTCCATTATCGTCCTTCTCTAATAAAAACAGAGAAGGATATAAATTGTTCCGGTGTAAAATTTAACCAATGAGAGTGAAAAAATAAAGGTTTATTTTGTATTTCGTTCCAGGTAAAACCGATATTGCTTGTTTTTGAATGAAGGTTGGCTGCCTGTGAAATGTTCAGGGACCATAAAATTTAATATGAAAAAGAATAGTTTTTATTTATTATTCAACCTGTACTTAAATAAAATGATGAGACATCACCGGAGAAATACCAAAGGAGTAAGAGATGGAATTTAAATTATTAACAAAAAACTTTGAAGCTATAAAATCGGATTTGCTGATTATTCCCTTGTTCGAAGATGCTATAAAAATTCCAGAGAACATACTTCTGCTCTCCGATAAATTAATTCCTGAACTTGATGTCTTTCTGGAACGCTCCCATTTTAAGGGCAAGTTAAATCAGGAATTCGTGGTACCGGTGGAAGATAAGCAGTTCGATTTTATAGGTTTTGTTGGCGCCGGTAAAATATCTGCCTGGAACCTGGAAAATGCCCGTCAGATTGCCGGAACATCGGTTAAGGTCTTGCAGAAACATCTTGGAAATACTTTAGCCTTCCTCTGCCTGAAAGATTATCCCATGCCCGGATATCCGGAGATGTTCCTGCCGGAAATGGTGGCGGCGATGATAACCACGGAGTTTAAACTAAAAGAACTCAAAAAACCGGAAGAGGACGAAGTTATCCCGGATATTGAACAAGCAACTTTTTTGCTGCAAAATTCGGAGATAGGCAGAAATGAGGATCTGGCCATTGGAATGGCTTTGGGAGAATCGATAAATCTAACCAAGCGGCTGGCGGAATTACCATCCAATCTGTTGACCCCGGCGATCTTTGTGGCGGAAGTAAAACAGCTATCCAGGAAATACAAATGGGAACTGGAAATTCTGGATCAGCAATCGATGCGGAAAATGAAAATGAATGCTTTGCTGGCCGTGGCGCAGGGTAGCGAAAATCCTCCGTTTTTGGCTATGGCCAGTCTTTCCCACCCCGCAGCTAAGAAAACTATAGCACTGGTCGGTAAGGGCGTTACCTTCGACAGTGGTGGAATTTCCATAAAGCCATCTAAAAATATGGAAGAGATGAAATATGATATGTGTGGGGCGGCGGCAGTCCTGGGTGCTTTACAGGCGGTAAGCCTCACCCGGCTCCCGGTAAATGTGATTGCGGTGATGCCGCTGGTGGAAAACATGCCTTCCGGAACGGCTACCCGGCCAGGTGATATTGTAAAAAGTTATTCCGGTAAGACAGTGGAAATCATCAATACAGATGCCGAGGGTAGACTAATCCTGGCTGACGCCCTGAGTTATGTGGAGAGAATATATGCCCCGGACATGATCGTGGACCTGGCCACCCTCACCGGTGCGGTGATCGTTGCCCTGGGTAATCTGGCCGCCGGCGTTTTGACCAGTGATGAAAACATGCTGGAAAGCCTGCAGGAAGCAGCTAACATTTCCGGCGAACGGATCTGGCCATTACCATTATGGGACGATTATGATGAACTGATGAAAAGCAAGATTGCCGATATCAGGAATATTTCCACCAAATCCGGGGCTGGTACCATAACTGCCGCTGCTTTCCTGAAAAAATTTGTTGAGAAAACGCCCTGGGCTCATATCGATATTGCAGGAACTGCCTGGGACATGCCGAAGAAATCCTACCGGCCAGCCGGGGCCACAGGGTATGGAGTTCGTCTGCTCTGGCATTGGCTAAAAATTTTGGCTAAGGGTGAATAGTTACTTATGGTGGGCGGTTCATTCCTTTAGGGTCGGAACAAGCCTTTCTCGTTAACTCCCATCAAACCGGCCTGGTAGGAACGTTGGTCAAGCAGGGAGAGACGTTTCGTCATTTTGTCGGATAGCAGATCGAAGCGGCGGATTTGATCCAGTTTGTCGGCAATCTTGTCCAGATGATCCGGCATGGTCATCCAGTTGAATTTATCAAAGCGCTCCAAATTTAATGGCACCGTATATCCGCGCAGAGTTTTTTCCCGCTCTACATTATAGTACTGCTCAAAATAGGACATCACCAGTTCCCGCAAGTTTCGATAAACCGGTTCGCGGAAGCGCAATCCCACAAAATTGGATTTGGCAATTGCTCCCCAATGTCCCTCTTGTTTATACAAAGCCAGCAGGTGATCGTCATCCCGCTGGTTAGGAATCATATCCAGAATAAAGGGTGGATAGCCGATTTGCCGGAGTGCGGCAGTGGCAAACAGGGCGCCATCAAAACAGTGGGCTGTTTTATCCTGTAAAACCTGCAGCGGGCAGCGATAAAACGGATCGGCACTGTAAATCAGTTCATCCAGAAATAACTGGATTTTGTTCGGATCGGTCAGTTTTGCCATAAAGGTTTTTTCCGAATCAGTCAGGGATTGATTAAATAATTTTATAGCAGACATTCGGGCTCCTTGCCTTCTGTGTAGTAATGGAAGTGATTACTATACCTTATTTACTTCGAATTGTTTAGATAATGATGCCAGAGCATCCGGGCTGCTACCGCTCGCCAGGGTTTCCAGGGAATACTCAATTTTTCTAATTTTTCGGGAGAGGGGCGGGAATTCAGTTTTTTTACCTGTTGTACGGCTACTGCAAGGGCCAGGTCATGGCGTGGCCAGACATCCCGCCGTCTCAATGCCATTAAGAGATAAATCTCAGCGGTCCAGGCGCCAATACCTTTGTGATCGGTCAGTTTTCTTCTGATGGTATCATCATCCAGCATGAGGAGGTTATCCAGATCCAATTTACCCTGCTGAATATTTTCCGCCAGGGCGCGACAATATCCGGTTTTTTGCCGGCTGAAGCCAATTTGCTTCAGTTCCTCATTGTTCAAAGCCAAAAAACCTCCGGCAGTAATCGGAGACACCTGAGCCAGTAAGCGGTCGTAAGCTGCTTTGGCCGAAGCCAGGGAAACCTGTTGCTCCAGAATGATCCGGACCAGTGCGGGAAATCCCGGTTCCCGCACCCACATCGGCGGCGGACCAATGCGGTCGAATATCTGAGCCAGGTCTTCATCCCTTTTACAAAGCTCGGAGATGGCCTGCTGAAAAGTTGTTTCGGTTATTTGGCTGGCAATTGACTTCATATCAATTTAATAATCAAACCTGTTGTGTTAGTTAAATGAGTGTATGTTTTACCTGATTCAATTTAGTGCTGTAATTTTGTTTAGAAATAATACTGAACACCTACGGCTGTCTGATTTTTTATTGGATTTTGTGTTTTTATAAACATTAAACACCTATGGTGTTTTCTTATTGGTTAACATTGCCAGGAAAATCCCGTTAGGGATGACATATACTTAACTGCTTCTCCATTTTTCATAACAATACAATTGACAATGCCAATAAAATAATTTAGAAAGGTGAATTTGCCTTGAATTTTAATTCAATCTGTTTTTTACCAAATTATGTCTCAGTTCAACAAGTTTCTGATTAACATACCAATTATTCCACCTGTAAAGCGTACCATATGCCCCATTTACCTCATCTTTAGAATAGGCGTCTTTGTTTGATAATATTTTGTTAACTTTATTTACTTCTACCAGTGAATTTGGGCGTTCACAATTTTGAGAACAAATAATCGTAGCTGTCTCCAACCCCAAACAGTTGAATGGCAATACTGGTTTATATAAATACCAAACACCATTATATTTTATGAAACTAAAAGTAATATTCAAACTTTTACCATGTAAATTGATTATATGTTTTTTCATCATTCGAAAGCCATTTGGGCTTTGAGGTATTTTTGCTAAAAAGTCCAGACGAACATCAACTATTGCTGTATCTTTATATTGCTTTGCAGAAAGAATTTTGTAGCCAGAGATTATATAATCCATTTCGATAACGTCTGATAACAATGAGTAAATATACCAAATGGAGGCTTTAGAATTATAATGTTCTGGCTTCGCATCAGAATAAGAGTCATACTCCAGACCTCTTTTTCCGATTAACCAATCATCCGACATATACCTATAAGCTCCCACTGAATCTTTCCATAGATACCGCTTTGTTAAGCTTATTGGAGAGTCCAAATCTGAACTGTTAGATAGAGGGATATTCTTCCATTCATGTATTTGATTTGTATTAATGAGAAATGAACTGGAATCCCTAGATTCATTTTCAGCAGTTTTTTGTAATGATAGTACTACATCACCAATTTTGGAGGCGGGTAATTGTATTATCCATTTTCGATTTAAGTAATTTAAAGTATATGAACATATAAGACTATCTTTTATATCATATTCATAATCATCTACAATACCTTTTCTGCTTAATGTTTTAATTTCATGTCCCTCTACCAGATAAAATATAATATCTATAATAGCATTCTTACTTCCTCTTTCAATATTAGTAATTTTGAAAGCAATCAAGGAATAAGGACATTTATTATTATCTACATTTTTAACAACTTCCTCGGAATTAAAATTTAAATTCCAGTAATAATAATATCCTGGGGATGTAAAAATGAAAAATAAAGAATTCCATAAATTGTTTGGACTCCAGAAAATACCTAGGCTATCAGAATGCCACAAAAAATCCAATACCATTTCTGACAACGAGTCTCTATTTGTTGAGGTAGTTATAAATAATTGATCAACTTTATTATCCAAATTTCCATATAGTCGATCATGACTAATTGTGTCATTACTAGATATTTTTGTGTCTTTTTTTGGTGCAGAAAAATTCGATGACTGAGATTTCTCTTTATCTTTAATCTCCCTTTTACAATAAACCTGATAGAGAGATATAATTAAGAGTGATAGAATTAAATATTTAAAAAATTTCATATATCAATATAACGATATAGGATTTTATTCAGTTATACATTTCAATATTTTTATAATTTTTTAGTTGGGTATGCAACTGTAGGTGAATGTTTCAGAGTCAATTTGTTTAACAACCAAGAAATCTATTTCTTGCAATATCACTTTTTACCAGACAAACGGAATAAACCTTTTGGTTTTATGGGAATATTCCCGGTATTGCGGATATTTTTCCCAGAGCAATCTTTCTTCTACATGGATTCTGATAATCAGTACAATTACCACCAAAAATCCAATGAAAAGGTTAAGGAGCGACCAGTGACTTATGATGCTGGCCCAGACAAACAGAAGCGCCGCCAGGTACATGGGATGGCGGATGAACCGATACGGTCCCCTCTGCAATAACTGACCAGTGCCTGGATCGGCCGTCACTTTAAATTGTTGCCCCATAAAGGTCACTCTAGCCCAGATGACCAATCCGATGGCAAAAAGTTGAGTTGCGATAACCCAGGGAGAAGGGGAAAACACCGATCTCCGTATAAAAAGGATCCCGATGGCAATCAGGATCAATACGCCGCCATACTTTGCGATAAGCTTTATCATGAGTCTACTCCGACTGATCGACAGTCTGTATTATTTTAATTTACCGGTTTATAACTCACCCCGAGTTCATTAAACAGAAAAGTGTACATAGCCACATTCTCATTTATCTTTTCGCTGGTTGGCGTACCGATGCCATGACCGGTTCCGGAGCTGGTCCTTAACAGAATGGGATTGTCCGAACTGGTGGCCGCCTGCAATTGGGCGATCATTTTGCGGGAGTGCATTGGATCCACCCGGGGATCATTGGCCCCGGTCATGAACAAAACAGCGGGATAAGCTACCCCATATCTCACATTGTGATAGGGAGAGTAGGCATACAGCGCCTTAAACTGCTCCGGATCCTGCACGGTGCCAAATTCCGGGATATTAAATTTTCCATTGGGGGTCTGCTCCACCCGGATCATATCGTAAACACCTACATATGAAACCGTCGCCTTAAACAGATCGGGATGCTGGGTAAGCATGGCACCCATCAATAAGCCTCCATTGGAACCACCCATAATCGCCAGTTTTTGCGGGTTGGTATAACCGGTTTTTATCAGATATTCCATAACCGCAGTGAAGTCGTCGAATACATTTTGTTTGTTGGTTAGCATTCCGGCCTGGTGCCAGGCCTCCCCATACTCAGCACCCCCTCGTATATTGGCAACCGCGTAAATTCCTCCCTGCTCGATCCAGACGGATCTCAGTGGCTGGTAATTGGGTGTTCTACTCAATCCATAACCGCCATAACCATAAAGCAGCGTGGGATTACTGCCGTCCAGCTTGGTGTCCTTTTTTATGATTATATTAACCGGTATTTTTGTACCATCTTTGGAGGTAGCGAACTCCCGCCGGACTTCAGTGTCAGCAAAATTTACCGGGGAGGTGCTATATAATTTAGTCGCACTGGTAGTGCTGCCGGCGGCTTGGAACAGAAACCAGCTTTCCGGGACAATATAGGAAGAATTACTGAATAATATATCATTTTCACCTATTGGAGTTAACTCATTAATACTTGATACGGGTAATATTTGTGGACCTTTTAATTTCTTTCCCTTGAGATCGAAAACCCTCAGATCGGTCGGACCGCCCATCTGGTAAGTGATATAAAGTCGATTCTTTGTTACAACAAATTTTGATTTATTATAGAAGCTGGAAACAATAGCATCATCGCCCTCCGGAATAATAACACTGGCACGAGTCAGGGATGGATTCAGCGGCGACATCCGGATAATCTTGCCCCGTTGGGCTTTATTGAGAGAGATAAAATAAAGCATTCGGTCGGGACCGAGAACACCCTCCACAATCTGATTGCCGAAGGGAATAATCTCCCGCCATCTGCCATAAGCATTCATCAAATAGAAAGAAAAGTCGCCCCCATCTCCCATCTGAAGGGTCAGCAGCAATCGTCCGGTGAGGTTATCCATTTTGAGCCGGATTTCCCCGATCTTGGGAAAATCTTTCCCAATTACATAACGGTCTTGCTCCTGAAGCGTGCCCAACTGATGATAATACACCTGTTGATAAAAAGCCAGATCCTCCTCTGGTCGTTCGCCGGGTTTGGGGTAACGAGTATAGTAGTATCCGGAACCGTCCGGTTTCCAGGCTAAATCGCCGCCGGCAGTCCCCTGGTTAACCCGATCTATTACTTCTCCCACCTGATTTGCAGTTTCGGTTTCAAAAATATGCAGACTGCCAATTTCCGACCCCCCCTCGGACAGGCAGACGGCCACCAGTTCTCCATCCGGCGACGGGACATACCACACGATGGAAGTTGCACCGGTAGGATCCATTTTATTGGGATCCACGATAATCTTTTCTTTCTCTGGCTCATCAGCCGAAGGCATGTAGACCAGCAAAGCCTGATTCAAATGCGGTTGATTTTTCATCGAGAAAAGTCTATTCTCCCGCCAGATCATTTCCGAATAATTCACTGAGGCATCTTCAAAGATTTCTGAAACCCGGGATCGTATTTGTTTAACGTCCGGTAAATGATCCAGGAATCTGCGGGCATAACGGTTCTGGCCTTCACTCCAGGCCTGGACGGCCGGATCGTTCCAGTTTTCCAGCCAACGGTAGGGGTCGTGAACTACTGTTCCATGCAGGGTATCCGGCACGTCTTCCACCATTGCTACCGGTGGTTTACCGATCGAGCCCCGATCGGAACAGGAAGAGAATAGCAGAATGCCGGTGAACAAAATTATAATCGTCCCAAATATCCTGCTGAAAGTGAATGGAATCGTTTTCATGAATAATCCTCTAAATAGAGTCAGCTAAGAAATTTTATACTTTTACAAAAATGCTATGTTAAAATATCATCAATTTTTTTCAATTCTGCCTCTGTCCAGTTCCGCTGAGAGAGGGCAGCAACATTATCGATTACCTGCTTAACCTTGCTGGTTCCCACCAATACCGAGGTGACACCTTTAAGCCGGAGTATCCAGGCGATAGCCATCTGGGCAAGCGATTGTCCGCGGCTTTTGGCAAGCTCGTTTAATTGCCTCACTTTGCCGATTTTTTTCTGGGTGATGTCCTCCGGTGCCAGAAAACTATCGGCGCGGGAAGCCCGGGATCCTTCCGGAATACCATTCAGGTATTTGTCAGTCAGCAGGCCCTGGGCCAGCGGGGAAAAAACGATGCACCCCATTCCTTCCTGATCCAGAATCGGAAGGAGATCAGTTTCAATCCATCGGTCAAACATATTATACATGGGCTGGTGAATGAGGCAGGGCGTACCCATCCCCCTCAAAATTGCCGATGCCTTTCTGGTTTGTTCCCCGTTATAGGCGGAAATTCCCACATACAGCGCCTTGCCCTGCCGGACAATATGATCCAGTGCGCCCATGGTTTCCTCCAGCGGGGTTTCCGGATCAGGCCGGTGGTGGTAAAAAATATCCACATATTCCAGGCCCATTCGCTTCAGACTCTGATCCAGGCTGGCGATGAGATATTTGCGTGACCCATAATCGCCATACGGACCGGGCCACATATCCCAGCCGGCTTTGCTGGAGATGACCAGCTCGTCCCGGTAAGGGTGCAAATCCTTTTTCAGGATCTGGCCAAAGGTTTCCTCGGCTGAACCATAAGGCGGTCCATAATTATTCGCCAGATCGAAATGGGTAATTCCCAGGTCAAATGCCTGTCGCGCCATTGCCCGGGCATTTTCGAAAATATCGGCTCCCCCGAAATTGTGCCACAGACCCAGAGAAATTGCGGGAAGTTTTAAGCCGCTTCTTCCGGTTCGATTATAAATCATTCTGTCATACCGATTCGCAGCGGGCAAATAATTCAATTTTTTCCTCCAATATTTAAGTTAATTGCCAGTCCCTGCATTTTTTTCTGAAATGATTCAAGAGAAGATTTAATGCCATTTAAAAACTTTTAATCCCACTGAAAAGAAGAAAACGCCTATGGTCAATAGAATAATTGTGGGAACTGTATTCTGGGCAAAACCCGCCCCTTCGATGAAAATGCTTCGGATGCCATCGGCCAGCATGGTAAGCGGCATAATTTTTATAAAGGGTATGCTCCAGTCCGGGAAATTATGATAACTAAAGAATATCCCGGACAACACCATCATGGGCAAAACTACCACATTGATCAGGCCATTTCCGATTTCGGTATTGCCGGTATGGGAAGAGATAAAAATAGCGATGCCGGCAAAGGCGATATTCCCGGCCAAAAAGATGATAATCAGGGAAGCAATATTTCCCTGTATGGTGATATTGAAAACCAGGGCGGCAAAAAGAAAAAGTACGGACGATTCAACAAGGTTCATTCCCACCCGCACCGTGATCAGAGCGATGAGAAAATAGGATTTCCGCATGGGTGTGGCCACCATTCGCCGGAGCAGCTTCTTCGACCTTTTATCGATGATCCCGTAACTCAAACCCCACATACAGGACATCATGATGCCCATGGCAATAAGCCCTGGCACCAGGAAATCGATATATCGGGTGCCGCTAACGGTGAGCGGTTCAATGTTTGTCTCTTTCAGAAGATCGGATTGATTGCCCTGCTCACTGAATAATTCGGATAGTTTCAGGTATGTGAGCTGGGCATCTGGATTCATGGGATCGAAATGATACTGCACCTGGCCATTTTTTTCGTCCAGAATTATGCTCAGATTTCCACGTTTTAGCAGGTCCATAGCATTCTGCCAATCAGTCATTTGGAAGAGAAAGGTGGTATTACCAAGTTTAGCATCCGGTATGATTATTTTATAGGTTTCTGCAGCACTACCGGTTGTTTCGGTCCTTTCCGCATGGTTTTGCAAAAATGAAATAATTTTGTCTGAACTGTCCGAAATCCGCGTTCCAGATTCGCTGCTGGCAATCACCGCCACATTACGGACAATATCCGGCTTTTTGGTAAAAGCGATGCCCAGACCAAGTGACATGAGAATCGGGAAGGCGATGCCCCAGAACAGCACACCCGGCTCCCGGATAATTTCCTTGAAATAGGCGCTGATCAGTTCAAACAGCTGATTGTGGATCATCTCTTTATTCATGTAAATGCCTGCCGGTCATTTCGGTAAACAGATCGTCCAATGTGCGCCGTCTGCATTCCAGATTTCTCAATTTTAAATTTTTATCCCGGATAAATTTCATGAATTCCGGTAATTCGATCTCCATGTGGTTCAGCACCACCTGTCCTCTCTCTTTTCCCGGAGCCCACTGAATAGGATAAGGTGAGGTTGTGCCAATGTTGTTCAGTGCCTGGGGTGATCCTTCCAGTTCAAATTCGATCATCTTTTCATTCCGGTCTTCGTTTAGCAGTTGCTGCAGAGTACCTTCTTTTAAAACCACTCCATTATGGATGATAATAATGTAATCGCACAGGCGTTCGGCTTCTTCCATATAATGCGTAGTAAGAATCAGTGAGGTTTGAGCTTCCGCTTTCAATCTCATTAAAATTGCCCAAACCTCCCGCCTGGCATTGGGATCCAGACCGGTGGTCGGTTCGTCCAGAAGCAAGATCTTGGGTCGGTTGAGCAGGGCAATGCCCAGGGCAAGCCGCTGGCGTTGTCCACCGGAAAGATTAACCACATAAGATTTAATCTTATCTTCCAAACCAACAATTTCGATAATCTCGGCAATTCGCTTCTGCTCCAGCTTATAAAAACTGGCAAATAACCGCAGCGTTTCCTGAACATTCAGTTTATCAATAAAGCGGGTTTCCTGAAGCGAAATGCCGATGACCTGGTGGAGCTCATCCTCATTCCCCTTCCAGTGCTTTCCCATCACCAGGATATCACCGGTATCGGGTTTCTGAATACCTTCGATCATTTCCACCAAGGTTGTTTTACCCGCCCCATTGGGACCAAGCAGGGCAATAAACTGACCTTTATAGATATTCAGGCTGACGTTTTTAACCGCCTGCACCGTCTTGAAGGATTTGGAGACACTCCTGACTTCGATGACCTGATCTGTATTTTTTTGTGACGATATTTCCTGATGATTCATAAGCTTTATTCAAAGTAACATTAACCGCAAAATTTAATGGTTCGGCGGAGGAAAAAGTAGAAGAAAATCGAAATACTTTTATATCGTGCCATTTTTTTCAGAGGTATAGGTATTTTCTCTACTATTTGTGGTATAATATTGCATTGTTAACAATAAATCGTATCTGTCATTCTGAACTCGTTTCAGAATCTAAAAAAAGATGCTGATCCCGCAGTTGCGGGACAGCATGACAGAAGTAAAATGATAAATCAAACTAAACATCTACTGTAGTCCTCGTGCAACTTTCAAATATTAAAATTTGCAGTGGAATGACTGGTAAAATTTATCTATTTTTCTAAAAATTAATATTTGAAATCAACTTAGTAGTGCAAGAATTCTGATAATATTTTATTAGACTGAACATGATTGACATTCACAGTCACCTGATACCCGAATTTGACGACGGCCCAAAATCGTTTGATGAATCCCTGAAGATGCTTCAGATCGCAGAAGAGCAGGGGATTACTGATGTCTTTGCTACTTCCCATTTCCAGGAGATTATCCCGCCCCAAATGGAGGAGGATTATCTGGTTAAACTGGAGGAATTGCAAAACAGATCGGCGGCGATGGACATCAATGTAAATATTCATTCGGGTGGGGAGCTCTTCTATCATGAACAAATGGATGAAACCATCAAACAACACAAAGTGACCACCCTGGGTAACTGGGGGCAGTATGTGCTGTTCGAGTTCCCGATGTACCTGATGCCTGATGGCGGGGAAAATATTTTGTTCCGGCTTTCGGCAGCAAATTATATTCCGGTAGTGGCCCATCCCGAACGTTACAGCATGGTCATCCGGAAGACCAAAAAGGTGCTGGAGTTCCTAAAATTTGGCGGTCTCATTCAGATGAATGGCGGAAGTATTCTGGGACATTTCGGTAAGGAGATCCAGAAGGTCAGTATCTATCTTCTGAAAAATAAACTGGTGCAGTTTATCGCTTCGGATGCTCATACCACGAAGGGCCGAACTTTTGTTCTGAAAAATGTTTACGATTTTCTGGAGGATGAAATTTCGGAAGAATATCTGGAAGAATTGCTCATATTGAATCCCCGGAAAATAATAAACCGGGAGGTGGTGGAGAAACCGGAACTTCCGGAAAGCGAGCCGGAAAGTGGATTTTTAAGCCGGTTAAAAAACCGCTTTAAAGTAACGGATTCATCTTGATAATCAGTTAATTCTTATTGATCAAAGGAGGATTGTATGCCTGGAACCGTTCCTACCCGCGAAATCTACTGGAACATATCCGGAATTATCTGGATGTACATCCTGTTTCTGATAGTCGTTATTATTTTTGGCTGGAGATTCTATCAGCGCTACAAACTTTGGAAGCTGGGCAAACCGGATGCCCGCCTGGACCGGATCGGATTGCGCTTAAAACTGGTTTTCCAGTACGCGCTGGGGCAGGGCCGGGTGATCAAGAAAAAATATCCCGGCCTGATGCACCTCCTCATCTATACCGGCTTTATTATCCTGACCATCGGAACAATCCTCATTTTTGTCGAGGTGGACTTTACCAGACCTATCTTTTCCTGGACTTTCCTGAAATCTACCTTTTACCTCTATTACTCGCTTATCCTGGATATTTTCGGTATACTGGCGATTGGCGGTTTGCTCCTGGCCATCTACCGCCGGGTGGTAATGAGACCAGCAAATCTGAAGAGCAAAAAAGATGACATTGTGGTAATTACTCTCTTTCTGATCATTCTGCTCACCGGTTATGTAATTGAGGGATTACGTATCGGCGTCACCCAGCCGGCCTGGGCAGCCTGGTCACCCCTGGGCCTGCTTTTCAGCGAGATCTTCTCCGGGTTGGGTATGACCGCGGAAACCATGCAGCATCTGCATGTCTACACCTGGTGGTTTCATCTGCTCATCGCCTTTGCCTTTCTGGCCTACATGCCCTATTCCAAACTTTTTCATATTTTTACTACCCCCATGAATATTTTCTTTCAGTCGCTTGGAGCAAAAGGTGTGCTCTCCAAAATGGAACTGGAGGAGGCGGAAAATTTTGGCGCATCGGAAATCAACCATTTTTCCTGGAAAGAATTGATGGATCTTGATGCCTGCACCGAATGCGGCCGCTGTTCAGATGTCTGCCCGGCCACTACCACCGAAAAACCGCTGTCCCCGATGAAGGTGATCCTGGATCTTCAGAAATATATGGGAGAAGTTGGTCCCGGTTTTTTAAAAAATAAAGGAAACGGTGGTTCGGAGCAGAAAACCAGGAAGATGGTAGGTGAAGCGGTTCTGGATGAAGAACTGTGGGGATGCACTACCTGCCGGGCCTGTCAGCAAGCCTGTCCGGTCTATATCGAACACATTCCCAAAATTATTGATATGCGGAGACATCTGGTTCTGGAAGAAAGCCGTTTTCCTACGGAGGTTACCACAACCTTTAAGAATATGGAGACCAACGGAAATCCCTGGGGTATTTCTGCGGAAGACCGGGAAAAATGGAGTGAGGGATTAACCGTACCTAAAATGCGGGAGATGAATAAGGAAGTGGATTATCTGTTTTGGGTGGGATGTGCCGGGGCTTATGATGCCCGCAGTCAGAAGGTTGCCCGGGCGATTGTTCAGATCCTGAATGCCGCCGGGGTCAATTATGCCATCCTGGGTAAGGAAGAGACCTGCAATGGGGATGCCGCGCGACGCATCGGGAATGAGTATCTCTTTCAGATTCTGGCAGAACAAAATGTTGAAACCCTCAACCGGTATAAATTCAAGAAGATCCTGACTATGTGTCCTCACTGTTATAATACCATTGGACATGAATATGCCCAGTTCGGTGGTCAATACCAGGTAGTTCATCACAGCGAGTTACTTCAGGAATTAATTAAGAATGGAAAAATAAAATTACCTAAACAGATCTCCCGAACCGTTACCTATCATGACTCCTGTTATCTGGGCCGGCATAACGATATTTATGAAGCACCCCGTGAGGTTCTGAAATCCCTTCCCGGATTAAAACTTAAAGAAATGCCCCGGCACCGGGAGAATGGATTTTGTTGCGGGGCCGGCGGTGGAAGGATGTGGATGGAGGAACATCATCCCAAGGTGAACCATAACCGGATCGAGGAAGCCGCGGAATTGAAACCGGATGTGGTTAGCACGGCCTGCCCGTTCTGTTCCACTATGTTGAGCGACGCCATTAACGAAACCAAACGTCAGGAAAGTTTGAAAAGTGAGGATATTGCCCTGCTGGTACTGGAGGCAATGGAGTCCTAAGTATAAAACAAAAGCACCTTTTGGTGTTCCTAAGGGTGCTTTTTGGTTATCCTGTCCGAGTATTGCATCCTACTTTCTAAAGCCGTAAATTTGTCCGCTAAATTTGGAAGGGCTGTCGGAGAATAATGTCTTATATCAAACCGTTGCAAATTGGTGAACTGCAAACCACTCACAACCTGGTGCTTGCTCCCTTGGCCGGCATTTCGGATTATGCCTTTCGTCAACTGGCCCGGGATTATGGAGCCGATCTTACTTTTACCGAAATGGTAAGCGTGGACGGACTGGTTTATCAAAACCAGGCTACCCGAGATTTGTTAAAGATTTTCCCAGGAGAAAAACCGATCGGTTTCCAGTTTTTTGGTAGCGATCCGGAGTTGTTCAAAAGAGCAATTAGTGAAGCGCAAGAGTTAGGACCGGATCTGATAGATCTCAATTTTGGCTGCCCGGTGCGCAAAGTTGTCGCGAAAGGGGCCGGGGCAGCACTTCTGAACCAGCTGGATAAAATTGTAGAAATTGTTCAAACCGTAAAATTGGTCACCAGCCTGCCGGTAACCGCGAAAATCCGGATCGGCTGGGACTGGGATTCCATTGTAGCTGAAGATGCGGCCAGGGCTGTGGAGGCTGGGGGTGCTGATGCAGTTACCATTCACGCCCGAACCCGCAATCAGGGATATTCCGGGAAGGCATCCTGGGAATTTATCGCCCGGGCAAAATCTGCGGTTCGTATTCCGGTAATTGGAAATGGCGACGTTTTTGACGGACCGGCAGCACTGGAGATGTTCAAGACCACTGACGTGGATGGCATCATGCTGGCCCGCGGGGTATTGGGCAGCCCCTGGATATTTCAGGAAATCCTGGAATATCTGAAAACCGGGAACGGGTGGTCTCCCCCGAATGTTACTGAGCGGATGAAAATAATAGAAAGACATTATCAATTGGAACTGGAAACTTTCCCGCAGGAAGCAGCACTCAGCCGCATGAAAAAGCATATTGTCTGGTATACCCGGGGATTACCGCACACCGCCCGGCTGCGAAACCAGATTTTCCAGTGTAACTCTTTTGAAGAGGTAAAAAATATTTTTGCAAATTACCTGGAAAGATTTTCCGAACTCACCGTATAAAACGTTCAATTTATCAATGAAATGTTTTGGGGAATGGTGAATCTGGGATTAAATTTAATTTTATCAATCGTAAAAGGCAGAAATAAATATTTAATATGAGTGACCTCAAACGAAAAGTATTCCAGGACTTTAGGCAAAATAATAATTCTGAAAAAACCTCGAAGATCGTTTCGGATGAAGATCGGCCCATCCTTTTCAGCACAGAACTAGCCTTTGCTCCGCCAACCAATGTCTGGGAATCGGATAAAGATATGTTCATCATGATGGAATTAGCCCATCTGGCGGCAGGAGACTTTCATATTTGCTACAACACCGGTATCCTGATTATTGAAGGAGAGCGAAAAATTTCCGGTTCATCGAAAGAAAGCCGTGTTCTGAAATACCACAAAAAAGAGATTGATGAAGGTAAATTTCGGGTGAAAATTAAAATGAACACCAGAATTGTTGCAAAGAAGATCTCAGCCAAATATGAGAACGGTATGTTAAGCATAATTCTCCCAAAGGATTTCCGGGAACCGGAAACCGGAGAAATGGAGGTTCCGGTTGAGGTTGCAAAATAGCGTTTTACATTTTTACTATTGGAGATAGAAGCGTTTATGAATAAACAGGCAGTAAAAAAGAAATCAGCTCAGAACGATTCATTATATATACTTCCCATCAAGGATCTGGTGGTTTTTCCTTATGTTATGTTTCCACTGTTCATTAGCGATTCGGAGTTAAAGGAACTGATCAACAAGGCCCTTATCGATCAAAAAGATATTGGTATTTTTACCGAAGTAAAAACCCAGGTAAAGAATACTCAGATCTATAAAATAGGGACCCGGGCTTCCATTTTGAAGATGTCCCGAATGCCCGATGGAGATATGCGACTTCTGGTTCAGGGGATAAACCGGGTTAAGCTGGGAAAGATTCTGGAGCAATCGCCTTTCCTTATAGCCGAGACCTCCGCGATAACGACCGGTACTAAAGATCCGTTGCAATGCGAAGCCCAAATCCGGACCATCCGGGAACTGCTGAAGAAAATAACCCCGGCTTCTCCCATCGTTCCGGAGGATCTGCTGCAATCTGTCAGTTCGCTGAGTAATCCGGAAAAAATTGCCGATTTGATTTCTGCCAATATTGCGATCAGTATTTCGGAACAGCAAAATCTGTTGGAAGAACATATTTTGGATAAACGGCTGGAAAAATTAATCGAGATTTTAAACCGGGAATCCAGAATAGTGGAAATTACCGGGGATATTCAAAAACGGGTGAATTCACAATCCGATAAGACCCAGCGGGAAACGGTGCTCCGCGAACAGTTGAAGACCATCAAACAGGAATTGGGTGAAGGAGAGGATGAAGATGAAGACGATTGGGAAGCGGAAATCGAAAACCTGCGAAAACAGGTAAAAAAAGCCCGAATGCCTAAAGAGGTTGAAGAGGTTGCCCTGAAGGAACTGGAGCGGCTGGATGAGATGTCTCCCATCGCTGCCGAATATACCATTTCCCGGACTTATATCGATTGGCTGGTGGCACTTCCCTGGAGCAAGGAAACTTTCGACAATATTGATCTGGAAAAAGCCAAGAAAATTCTGGATGAAGATCACTATGGATTAAAGGATGTCAAGGATAGGATCCTGGAATTCCTGGCCATCCGCAAGCTGAAAAAACATTCCAAGGGACCGATCCTTTGTTTCGCCGGACCCCCTGGTGTTGGTAAAACCAGCCTGGGTCGTTCCATTGCCCGGGCCATGGGCCGGAAGTTTGTGCGGTACAGTGTAGGTGGCATCCGCGATGAAGCGGAAATCCGGGGTCACCGGCGAACCTATATTGGCGCATTGCCCGGCCGGATCATACAAATGATTAAGGAAGCCGGTACCCATAATCCGGTATTTATGCTGGATGAGATCGATAAAATCGGGGCTGACTTCCGCGGCGATCCCGCTTCTGCACTACTGGAGGCACTGGATCCCCAGCAGAACAGCGACTTTACCGATCATTATCTGGATGTGAAGTTCGATCTGTCTCCGGTTATGTTTATCACCACCTGCAACGTACTTTATGAGATTCCCCCAGCCTTGCTGGACCGGATGGAAGTAATTGAGCTGCCCGGTTATATCAGCGAAGAAAAGGTTCAAATCGCCAAACAATATCTCATTCCCCGGCAGATTGAAGAAAATGGATTGAAAAAAAGCTACCTGAAATTCCAACCGGAGGCGATTGAGCAAATTATCAGCAATTATACCGATGAAGCAGGTGTCCGGAATCTGGAGCGGGAGATCGCCCGGATTTGTCGGAAAGTGGCCAGACAATATGCAGAAGGCAATCGCACCCCGGTGACCATTACTCCGGAAAATATTACCAGTTATCTGGGCCCACAAAAAACCTTTCAGGAACTGGCCGGCATTGAGGATGAAATTGGGATTGCCACCGGGCTAGCCTGGACCCAGGCCGGCGGAGAAATTTTATCCATTGAATCCACCAGAATGGAAGGTGGTAAAAAATTAACCCTTACCGGACAACTGGGTGAGGTGATGCGGGAATCAGCCCAGGCTGCCTTGAGCTATATCCGCTCGCATGCAGCGCAGTTTGGAATTGATCCTGCCTTTTTCCAGAAATCGGATATTCATGTCCATGTACCCTCCGGAGCCGTTCCCAAGGATGGACCATCTGCTGGCGTTACCATCGCCACTTCTCTGCTTTCCCTGCTCATTGGTAAACCAGTCCGCTACGATATTGCCATGACCGGAGAGATTTCCCTGCGGGGAAGGGTGCTTCCGGTAGGCGGTATCAAAGAAAAGGTCCTGGCTGCAGCCCGGGCCGGGATTAAAACCGTAATTTTGCCAAAGCGAAACGAAAAGGATCTGCTGGAGGTTCCGGAAAAAACCAAAAGTAAGATGAATTTTGTCTTTGTCGAAAAATTAAACGAGGTTTTCCAGGTGGCCATCCGGAATCATCAAACAGTTGCTAAAAAACCGAAAAAATCGGTAAAAAGAAAGGCTGT
>CAYVKM010000012.1:60775-61679 GCA_964452045.1 uncultured Calditrichaceae bacterium | reverse complement strand
CTCTTGAAAAATAAATAAAAAATTTTAAAAAATTGATATAGATCATATGATTATCCTGTATCTTCCCTATTCTTATTGAGATTCATTATTAATACAAATTATACTGCTTCAATCGCATATTAAATCTGAAAACCGCAATTTTTCCCAATTTTATCATGAGTTATTTTTTGCTCTTTTATTCATTTAAAATTAAGGAGACGTATTATGTATTGTTTAAATAGAGGATTTAAACAATTAATGGAAAGCTGGAAATTTATATTTATTGTGGGACTTTTTCTTGGTCTCTGGACAAATATAAATGCTCAGCTATCGGGTACTTATACCATCGGTTCTGGTGGTAATTACACTACCATCAACGCGGCAGTAACGGATTTAAACGCACAGGGAATAAGTAACGCAGTAATATTTAATATTCTATCGGGAACGTATGATGAACAATTTGAAATTGGCATTATAAATGGAGTCAGCGCATCGAATACCATCACCTTTCAGTCACAAACTGGAAACACTGCAGATGTAATTATACAATTTTTACAAGTTTCTGGTTCAAATTACATTGTCAGATTAAACGGTACCGATTACATTACCTTTCAAAATTTAACTTTTACTTCTCTTGGTTCTACAAATTATTGCAGGATGATTTTAATAAACGATAACTCTGATAATATTAGCATTTTGAATAATAAGTTTAATAGTGTTGCAACTACTTCAACTTCGAATACGGCAGCCCATATCTGGTGCGATCCATCAACCACAACCTCAGATTATCTGTTGGTTGAATCGAATGAATTTATCAATGGCGGCCCTGGAATTCTATTTTCTGGAGTTAATACAAGTAATCTGTCTTCAGGCACCCAGATCTTAAACAACACGTTCAGTGGTGTTCGTCGGGGGATTTGGCTGG
>CAYVKM010000012.1:43559-60675 GCA_964452045.1 uncultured Calditrichaceae bacterium | reverse complement strand
CTATTATGTGAATCAACCCGCAGCCATCGAAACCTCCGATTATAACGACTTTTACTCACCTGGCAACTACCTGGCCCACTGGGGCAATAACGACCATTGGGATTTAACTGACCTGCAGACGGCTAGTGGTAAAGACGCCAACTCCCGCTCGGTATATCCTCACTTTGCCTCGGCAACCGACCTACACACCGTGGCCCCCTGGCTGGACGGGGTCGGTACGGTTTTAACTGAAGTCAACGACGATATTGACGGGGATGCCCGGGGAACCTCTCCCGACATCGGGGCAGACCAGTTTGTACCGGATCCTTCTACTACCACTCCGTTGAGTGGTACTTATACTATTGGCAGCGGGGGAACCTATGCGGACTTTAACAGTGCAGCCAGTGATCTTTTGTTAAAAGGGGTCGGTGGTCCGGTAACCTTCGAGGTGATCAGCGGGTTCTACCAGGAGCAGGTTACCTTCTTTGAAGTGGCCGGGGCCAGTGTCAGTGACACCATCACCTTCCAGTCCCAGAGTGGTAATCCGGCCGATGTCACTCTGTTCTTTGCTGCCACCGGGGCATCCGATAACTGGTTAGTCCGATCCTACGGGGCGGATCATCTACGCATCCGCAACATGACCCTGCAGTCCAACAATGTCCCCGGCACCACCTACGGACGGATAGTATATTTAGTGTGGGGCAGCCGCGACCTCGGTTTCTCCGGAAACATCTTCTCCGGTTCAACTACCACTTCCACCAGTAACGATCTGACCATCATTCATGGGGTAGACATGCTGTATGACAGCTTGATGATAAAGGGTAACTCCTCCACCAACGGATCGGTGGGTGTGCGTCTGGACGGAATTAACACTACTACCTTGACATTGGGCACCCAGATCTTAAACAACACGTTCAGTGGTGTTCGTCGGGGGATTTGGCTGGAGTATCACGATGCTCCATTGATCCAGGGCAACGTGATTGATGCTTCGGGGGATTATGGGATTCGCACCTCTTATTGTGACAACGCCTTGATGATCAGCAAAAACCAGGTGAGTACTGGTTCGGGATATGGAATTTATCTCCATTACTGTGATGGTGGGGTACCACCAACAGGCACCCCGGGACTGGTGGCCAACAACTTCGTATCCGTGGCCGCTAATAATGCCAATGGCATTTACCTGAATTATGCCACTTACCAGAACATCTATTACAACAGTGTCAATGCCCGCGGTGGTACTGGCAGCCATGGCCTGACCCAGAGCCAGGGAGGGAACCTCAACCTGGTGAACAACATCCTGGCTGCTCCCAATGGCGGATACGCCTATTATGTGAATCAACCCGCAGCCATCGAAACCTCCGATTATAACGACTTTTACACAACAGGGTCAAATCTGGCATACTGGAGTGGTGACCAGGTTGATCTGGCGGCTTTACAGTCTGCCAGTGGAAAAGATGCAAATTCAATTTCAGCAGATCCATTTTATATTTCAAACACCAATTTACATGCCAGAGCCGCAGAAATTGATAGTGCAGGGACGCCCTTAGCTGATATTACAACAGATATTGATGGGGAATTGAGAGATAATTTATTCCCAGATATAGGTGCCGATGAATTTATTTTCGGATTTAATTATGCGCCTGTCATTACTTCCCAACCAGACACAACTGCAAAAGTTGATTCTCTGTATGAATATCAGGTAGTGGCTACCGACAATAATGGAGACACACTCATATACCGGTTAACCCAGACCCCGGCATTTCTTGAAATCGATTCCGCATCGGGACTTATACAAGGAACCCCGTCACAGAGTGATGTAGGAGATCATATTGTAAGTATAGAAGTAGATGATCAGCATGGTGGTATTGCCAGTCAAACCTATACATTGCACGTAGAACAGGCTAACGGAATCGATCCATTTGGCAATCAAATACCGGATAAATTTGTGATCTATCAGAACTATCCCAACCCATTTAATCCGGCAACAAAAATTCGTTTTGGCATTCCGACTGCCTCTCACGTAAAAATCGAAATATATAATGCACTGGGCCAGAAAGTTACGGAATTGGTTAACGAATATAAAGCAGCGGGATATTACCTGGTTAATTTTAACGCATCAAAATATGCCAGTGGAATCTACATCTACCGTATGGTCGCCGGGAATTACCAGGAAATTAAGAAGATGATGCTGATTAAATAATCCATAATGTATTTACAGCATAGATAAAAAAGGCGGTTTAAAAACCGCCTTTTTATATCCTACGGCATAATAAAAGTTGTTTTATGGAAGATTACAAAATATATTATAAACAACTTTTACATCTCAAATAATACTAAATAATCATTTCTTCATTATTGGTAACCAAACCGTGCAGGTAAAATGAAATTTTCAGAATCTTTATTTAAAGTTGCCGTTGCGCAAATCAGTCCTGTTTTTCTGGATAAAAAAGCGACCGTCGAAAAAGCAATCCGGCATATCGAACAAGCGGCAAAAAATGGATCAAAACTGATTACCTTTCCTGAAGCCTTCATTCCCGGTTATCCCGATTGGGTCTGGACGGTGCCGGCGGGTAAAAAAGCACAATTGAATGAATTATATACCGAATTGTGGAATAACGCCATCTCCATACCGGATGAGTCCACCAATAAATTATGCAAGGCAGCAAAAAAGTCTAAAATCATGGTCGCGATGGGAATAAATGAGCGAAACAGTGATGCCAGCAACGCCAGTCTCTACAACACCATCCTTTTTATTGACCAGAATGGTGAGATCATGGGCAAACATCGAAAATTAATTCCTACAGGCGGAGAAAGACTCATCTGGACGCAGGGAGATGGCAGTACAATTGATGTCTTTGATACATCACTGGGACGGTTAAGCGGACTGATTTGCTGGGAGAATTATATGCCACTGGCCAGGGCTGCCTTGTATTCCTGGGGTACCCAGGTTTACCTGGCACCAACTTGGGACTCCAGCGATGTATGGTTATCCGGTATGCGACACATTGCCAAAGAAGGTGGCGTGTTTGTGGTGGGATGCTGCATGGCTATCAAAAAATCGGAGATACCCGTCAAATATGAATTCAGAAATAATTATTCCCAGGATAAAAAATGGATAAATGTGGGAAACAGCTGTATTGTTAATCCCAAAGGGGACTTTATCGCTGGCCCACTTAATTCAAAACAGGATATCCTTTATGCGGATATTTCTCTGGACGAAATTCCGGCCAACAAATGGATTCTGGATACTGCTGGTCATTATGCCCGACCGGATGTGTTTAAATTAAGTGTTAATAATGCTCCAAATAGAATGATAGATGGGTAATTAGGTGATTTGGAAGATTAGAACAATTAGTCAATAAAACCAGATGATGATCACTCCTGTTTCTTAGTATTGTTTGTAAAATTTCAATTCAGCACAATAAATGGCTAAATGACATGGATGAAAGTTAATTCTTTACTATAAAATCCATCGAACTGATCTCCTCTCTCTTTAAGTAACTTTATACTGTCCAAAAATTTCATAAAATTTCAACATCGTGATTGTGATCACTTTATCTTGCCAAAAGAAATTGTATACTTTTTAGCATAAGCTTAACACAGATCGAAAGTGATGACCATAGCTAGATATCAAATTCATCCCCTTCCTTATTTTGACTTTATTTTAAAAATTTATATAAATTCCCAATTCCAACTGCTTATCGATTCAGGATATTTCCAGTAAAATAGAATAGACCGAATCTCCAACGGCTGTTTTAAGAAAATCTGAGCTATACCTGCATTGTAATTAGTACTAGTATCAAACTTGTATTGTATTTGGTATTTGTTCCAAAAAAACAGGAATAACTATCAATTATGGATTTTGTAGTTAATCATGTTTGGTTTGGCAAATTCGCAATTCAACTTAAGATCTAAAATAAAAACAGGTATCAGAATATTCAGATGGAGGAAGCAATGAAAACCCTTACTACCTCGTTAACCTTTTTTATTATTTTTACACTCTTTTTAATCAATCCTTATCAGCTTTTCGGTCAACTTTCCGGACAATATACTATCGGACCTTCTGGGAATTATCTAACATTTAAGGCCGCAGCAAGTGCCCTAACATCCCAGGGTGTCTCAGGAGCAGTTACCTTTCTGGCTCAGCCTGGGACCTACACCGAGCATATTTCCCTTGGGGCCATCACAGGTGCCAGTGCCGCAAACACCATCACTTTCCAGGGGACTTCCGCTGCCCAGTGTACGCTTACCTATAACGCCACAAGTGCAGATAGTAATTATATCGTTCAGTTAACTAACACCCAGTTCATCCGTTTTCGGGACTTGACCTTTGTGGCGCAGCATCCGAACTACGGACGGATATTTTACCTGCTTCAGGGCGTCAATGATTTTGAACTAACTGATAATATATTACAGGGTGTACTTGCATCCGGCGCTGAAGTGGGTCGTGCAATATTTTATTCATCTCAACAGTGGCCGGATAATATCAGGATATCAGGAAACTCTTTTTATCTCGGCGGCTATGGGGTGCATTTGGCAGGTAGGTCTGATCATATCATAAGTGGGGTAGAAATATTTAATAATACATTTACCGATGGGGGCTACCGTTCCATTTCTGTTACATATGCCAGTGCACCGCAGATTTACAATAACACAGTCAATGATGGTTCGGATGGCATTTATCTCCACACCGTTCTCGGTAACACCCAGATCTATAATAACGGTTTGGATGTAGGTCATTCTGGAATGGATTTGTATGTTGAGGGATATACCACAGGTCGTGCGAAAATTTTTAATAATTTTGTCACCTCCAGTGGCCCTGTCGGTATACAGATGCGTTATAATTCTTATTATTATGATATCTGTTATAACAGTATCAATATCGTACCGATAAATGCTACTTCAGCAAGTCCTATTCTGACCACTTCCGCACTGTCTATTGATCAGGGAGTTTCCATCTACATCCGCAATAATAATCTGGCTAATCAGGCAGGTGGCTACGCATACTACAATACTGCCAGTACGTTAACTTTCGATTCAGATTACAACAACCTTTACAGCCCGGGGAACAGTCTGGCCTATTTTAACGGAAAATGTCCTAATTTAGGTGCCTTTCAGGATTCTACCGGTCAGGATCTACACTCGCTTTCGGTTTATCCGCATTATGCAACCGATAGCGACCTGCATAGTATCGCTCCCTGGCTGGACGAAAAAGCCACACCCTTAACCGATATAAACTTGGATATAGACGGTGACACTCGCGATCCATCCCAGCCAGATATCGGAGCGGATGAGTTTACACCGACCCCAGGGAGTAAGATTCCGCTTTCCGGAAGCAAGACGGTTGGGACCGGTGGGGATTATACCACTCCGAACGAAGCCATAACAGACCTCCAGTTAAGAGGCGTTTCTGCTCCAGTCACCTTTAACCTGTTCAGTGGAACCTATCCTGAACAAATCCAGATGGTGAGTATTCCCGGAGCCAGTCAAACAAACAATATCACCTTCCAGGCTGCTTCGGGTAATCCGGCTGACGTCATCATCTCATACAGCGCGAGCAGCAACGAAGATAATTTTGTCTGGCGTCTGTTTGGTTGCGATAATATTAAAATAAAAAATTTGACGCTCACCGCACTTGGTTCAAATTTTGCGACTGTTCTGGTAATTTGGGGCGGAGCGGATAGTCTTGTGATCGAAAATAATATTTTTAATGGCCTATCTTCCACCAGTGCACTAACAAGAAGAACCTTAATCTATGCCCTTCAATCTGATTATAATAGCCGGGTGATACAGCAAAACAATTTAAACCAATCTGCATTTGGCATGTGGATGGGTAACTCGGGAGCTGGAGTATTAGGAGGTAGTCTGCAAATTTTAGATAATACCATAGATAATGATGGATATGGTGGAATTTTTCTGGTAGATCATCACTCCGCCATTATTGATCATAACGAGGTGATGACAGAGAGTTACGGTCTTGACATATCAGGTTGCGATGATACTTTAAGAACAACCAATAATCGTATTAATACTCCCTATGGCGGACTGGATATCAACAGTTGTACCGGCACAGCGGAACTTCCGGGAATAATATCAAACAATTTCATTAATGTAGGAAATGCCATTATCAGTGCTTCTGCGGGCATAAACATCAATAATTCAAGTTACCAGCAGATAATTTATAATAGTATTTCTTTAAAAAATGGAAACTATAATTCAGAAGCTTTGGACGTTGGATATGGGAATTCCCACCTCACGATTCTGAATAACAATTTTGCCCAGTTAGATGATGGACTGGTTTATACCATAAATTCCACTAGTGCATTTGATGCACTGGATTATAATAATTTGTATACACCGGGTAATTTAATTGCCATGTGGGGAACCGAACGGATCTTCGATCTTAGGGACTTGCAGGCCATCAGCGGGCTGGACCAGCATTCTCTGGCCGTTTACCCGCATTACCTCTCAGAAACCGATCTCCACACCATTGCCCCCTGGTTGAATGGGAAAGGCATCCCAATTGCCGGTGAAACACTCGATATTGATGGGCAACTCCATGATAATTTGACTCCCGACATTGGCGCGGATGAATTTACTCCCGATCCACAAACCGTAGTGCCTATGATTGGCGATTACGATGTAGGTGGCGCCATGTACCCAACCATTCAATCTGCAGTCGATGACATTGTTTTAAAAGGTGTCAGAGGGCCAGTTAATTTTATCCTTGAGGGTACTTATGACGAGCAGATTAATATTTTAAGTATTCCCGGGGCAAGCTCCAAATATCCGGTCACCTTCAGAAATTTTTCCAATAACGTTGCTCTGGTTCAAATAAGTTATGCTGCCACTAACCCAGACAGCAATTATGTGATTCGGGTTTATGGGGCAGATTTTCTCACTTTTAAGGATTTGACGATTTCCGCAACTGGCAATCAATATGCAAAGGTGTTTGATCTCTATAAGGGTGCGGACAGTCTGGATATTAAAAACAATATCTTAAACAGCGTAACGGCTTCAGGAAATGATGGCCATAAAATGGTTATTTATTCTGGCGAGTCTTTGTATCGAAGCAGGATTATTGAAGAGAACACCCTGAATCAGGGTGCTTTTGGTATTTTTCTAACCCGAGACCATCCTAATCTGGGACATCCCACAGGCCTCAAAATATTGAGCAATACTATTTCCAGCAATGGGTATACCGGTCTCTATCTCTATTATCAGGACGGTATGCAGGTGATCGGAAATCAGATAGATGCCGATTATGTGGGTATGCTTGCTCTCTATTGTGACAGCGCCATTGTCATTGAAAAAAACCAGTTGGATATAACATACGATCACGGATTTCGGATCTCGGGCAGCAGCGCAAGTCAGGCAAATCCTGGGCTCATCGCCAACAATTTTATCCATATCGGCGGCAGCTCGTCTGGAACCGGTCTGTCTGTAAGTACCTGTAATAATCAGAATATCTATTACAACAGTATTAATGTCACCAGCACCAGCCCGACCAACGGAATCGCCCTCTATACCAATGCCGGATCCGGACTGAATATTATCGACAATATTCTGGCAAACAATGGCGGCGGCATTGCCTATGATGCCTATAGTTTTGCCGGCATTAATTCGTCGGATTATAATGATATTTTTACCACCGGTCCTGTACTGGCCCGCTGGAACGGGAACCAGGCAAACCTGGCAGCATTGCAGGCGGCCAGCGGAATGGATGCCCATTCCATCTCTGTCGATCCTGCATTTACATCTTCAACCAATTTGCATACCAATCTGCCGGCGCTGGATGCAGCCGGTACCCCGCTTGCCAGCGTGACTGATGATATTGATGGTCAACCGCGACACCCCATCACTCCGGATATCGGGGCTGATGAATTTATGTTAGGTCCGAATAATCCGCCAATTCTTTCCAACCCCATAACTAATGTAGTATACGATGAAGATACCGGGCCACATCAGGTGGTGGCGGATCTGAATACTGTTTTCTCTGATCCCGATGCGGGCGACTTTTTGACCTTCACGACCCAGAGCCAGAATCCGGATATTCAGGCCTATCTTCAGAATCGAGTCACCCTATTGGTAAATTCCTCTTTAAATTATTTCGGAAGCGGTGAGGTCATTATCACCGCAACAGATTTTGGCTCGTTATCGGTTAGTGACACTTTTCTGGTTACCATCAATCCGGTAAACGATCCTCCGGTAGCCGTTGATGACTATGAGACAATTCTGACCAGTACCGCCACAGTATTACATCCGCTTCAGAACGATTATGATCCTGACAACGATCCATTGATCATATCCAATCTCACCACACCATATCACGGAACTGCCACAATTGATCTTGGGGATACAACCATTACCTATAACCCGACGACCGGCTATAATGGTCCCGATACGCTTTTTTACGAAATCAACGATCAGCAGGGTGCCTTAGATACTGCCACGATTTTTATTTCAGTGGAAGGGCCCTTCAGTACGATCGATCCCTCTATGGAAAATTTATCACATGGTTCACCGGTGTGGGGGGATTTCGACAATGATGGGGATTTAGATATTCTGTTAACCGGGCAAAGAAGTTCAGGCTCCGATTACCAAAGTCTCATCTATCGGAATGATAATCCGGCCGCCGGAATATTTCATCTTCATCAAACTCTTACCGGGGTTAGACCGGGCAATGCCTACGGTGCCGCCTGGGGGGATTACGACAACGATGGAGATTTGGATATAATCATCACCGGCGATGAAAGCGGTAATCCAACTAACCACATTACAAAAATTTATAACAATAACAGTGGCCTGTTTGTCGACATTAACACCAATATTCCCGGGGTATGGGATGGATCAGTCGCCTGGGGAGATTATGACACGGATGGCGATTTGGATATCCTGCTCACCGGTAATCGTGGCGTAGGATCCTATATCACTGAGATATATCGAAATGAGGGTCCGGATCAAGCTTCAGGTTGGATTTTCTCACCCATTGGTGCCCAGTTAACCGATATTTGGCAAGGAGCCGGATTATGGGGCGATTTTGATAATGACAGTGATTTGGATATATTACTTTATGGGGTCTATGCTTCCGGATTATATACCACCAAAATTTACCGTAATGATGATACTAATTTTGTGGATATTAACGCCGGCCTCACCGGAATCTTTAATGGATGTGCCGCCTGGGGTGATTACGACAGTGACGGTGACCTGGATATTTTACTCAGCGGAGACAAAGGATTATTTGAACCGATATCCAAAATATACAGGAACGACGGAAACGGGAATTTTACGGATATCAATGCGAATATCGATGGTATTCGTAGTGGCTCCTGCAGTTGGGGAGACTACGATAACGATGGTGATTTAGATCTGATCGTCATGGGTACTGATACATTCAATGTTACTATCACCAAAATTTATGAAAATGACAATTATACCTTTCCCGGTAATGCAATAAGCCTGACTGGTTTCTATTGGAGTGCTGCCGCCTGGGGAGATTACGATAATGATCTGGATTTAGATCTCTTTATTACCGGTATTCAAGATAGTGGAAACAGGTATTCCCGGATATTTAGAAATAACAGCGCAGTTGCAAATACCCCACCGGTGGATCCAACTTTTGCTGGTTGGACCAGAGGATATACAACACTGGGACTCACCTGGCATCCTGCTCAGGATGTCCAGACATCCTCTTCTGGTTTAACTTATAATTTACGAGTAGGAACAACACCCGGTGGTTCGGAAATCCTTTCGCCCATGTCACTTCCAAATGGCTACAGGAAAGTCGTGGCAATGGGCAATACCAATGCTGATACTACCTGGACCATTGAAGGACTTATTCCCGGGGCAGACTATTATTTGAGTGTGCAAACAATTGACAATGCTTTTACCGGTTCACAATTCTCCAGTGAGTTGAATCTAAAAACCCAGTCTCCTTATTTTTATCGATTGCAACCCGGAATAACCGGGGTAAGATCCGGTGAGGCTGAATGGGGAGATTACGACAATGACGGCGATCTGGATCTGGCCATTTGCGGTTACCATGGTCCGGGCAGTTATATTTCTAAAATTTACCGAAATGACGATTCAACCTTCGTGGATATTGGTGCCACATTGGTTGGGGTCTATAATAGCGCCTTAGCCTGGGGTGATTATGACAACGATAATGATCTCGATCTCATTATTACCGGATCGGATGCCGGCAATTATTACGCCAAGCTTTATCGTAATGATAACGAAAATTTTGTGGATACCTATGCCGGCATTATACCCATGGCAGAAGGCGCAGTTGCCTGGGGTGATTATGATAACGACGGAGACCTGGATCTTCTGGCTTCAGGATGGCATATACCCGGAAATCCCCGAACCACTCTTTATCAGAATAGTAACGGTAATTTTACCACCATCAATCCCAACCTGATTGGCGCCTGGGATTGCACGGTAGCCTGGGGAGATTATGACAGGGACGGTGATCTGGATATCCTTCTCAGCGGATGGACCACCCTGGAAGGATATGTAACAAAAATATATGACAATGATAATGGAATATTTTCAGAAGATGCTAATATTATTTTGCCACAGGTAAAAAACAGTTCTGCTGAATGGGGGGACTATGATGCCGATGGCTATCTGGACATTCTGTTATCCGGTCTGGCTTATACACCACCGGAGTTTTATTGCGTCACAAAAGTATTCCGGAATAATCAGAATGGCAATTTTGTCGATATACTTGCACCGATAGACAGCATTCATAATGGCAGTGTTGCCTGGGGGGATATCGATAACGATGGATATTTGGATATTCTGCTAAGCGGCAATAACGAAGCGTTGGGTAGCCAGCCCATGAGCAAAATATATCGTTACGCAAATGGTTCATTTGAGAGTATCTATACTTATCTCACCGGTCTTCTCAACAGTACTGTTAATCTCGGTGATTATGATCAGGATGGTAAGTTGGACTTTGTTCAAGCCGGCGAAGATGCCGCCGGAAATTTTGTCTGCGAAATCTATCATAACGTTCATAGTGGCTTTAATTCCATACCTGATGCGCCTGCAGAATTAAGTTCACTGGTCAATAATTCAGCCGTCACTCTCAGTTGGCAACCGGGAAGTGATGTAAATACACCCACTGCAGGACTGACCTATAATTTGCGAGTAGGAACCACTCGCGGGGGTTCGGAAATTATGTCTGCCATGGCGCAGGCCGATGGTTTGCGTAAAATCGCCAGGATAGGGAATACCAATCATCTTACCAGCTGGCAAATTACAAATCCTCTGCCTGCCGAAAAATATTACTGGAGTGTCCAGACAATTGACAATATGTTTGCAGCTTCGGCCTTCGCTGTGGAAGATTCCTTCAGTATGGATATTTACTCCCAGAACTATTACCAGTCCGGAATAAATGGTTACATTGGGGACATGCAGGTGGTCATGGATACCATCAACGTTAACTTGGGAGGAGAAATGCTGCCGCAGTATCAGCTGGTTGATGTGTCTGTTCTCATCGATTCCATCCAGCATACCGCGGTTGGTGATCTGGAAATAACCCTCATTCATAACAGCCTGGAAGATACACTTGTTCATCAGGCTGGCGGAGATGGTGACAATTTCTTCCATACCTGGTTGACCGATTCTGCTACAATACCCATCAGCAGCGGAACACCGCCCTTCACCGGAATATTTCAGCCCTATGATCCGCTGGCATTGTATCGGGGCACAGATCCAAACGGAGAATGGATCCTGAAAGTATATGATTCTGTAACAGGAAATACCGGTATATTCGACGCCTGGGGTTTAACCCTGGTATTTGAAATGATGACGGGAATTGACGATCCACTCAGTCAGCTTCCCACAGAGTATCGATTGTTCCAGAACTATCCCAATCCATTTAATCCAATGACCCATATCAAATTCGATCTACCGCTGGATAGTAAGGTAAAAATAACCATTTTTAATGTATTGGGACAAAAAGTTGCCACCCTGATAGACAGTAAACTGCCGGCCGGACGCTACAATTATCAGTGGAAACCCAACGGGATAGCCAGCGGTCTTTACTTCTATACTATTAAGGCTGGAGATTTCCAGGGGGTAAAAAAAATGATTTTAATGAAGTAAACCTATTACGGAATTTCTAAATGAGGTGAAGATTTTATAAGGAGAGTAAAAATGAAGAACCTGTCGATCATTTGGAGAATCACAGTTACTCTTTTATTGGGACTGACAATCTACATAGAGGCCCAGAATCCATCGTGGGTGATGACACAATTACCCGGAAATTTCCCGTCGAGCTATCATTATGCAGTGGGTGAAACTGGTATGATCTTCGTAGATGACACGAGTCAGGTAATTCATGCGTTCGATATTTACGACGGTCAATGGAACGCCTATATATCCTTAACAAACGCAACATGGACCGGTGCCGATGCTGAGGGGAATGTAGCGATGGTGTGGAGTGATTCAACTCTGGTGGCTTACAGCACATTAACTCACTCCTTTTCTTCACTGCAGAATGCGGGACACTTAATAAACGGCGGTGCGACTCACGGCTGTACAGAAAATTTTGCCTATGTGGTTACACCAACGGACTGGTATGTGTTTGATGCGGAAGATGCACAGTGGCATGTATACAATTATACCTCTCCGGGTAATCCCGGCGCCACCATTCTGGAAAATGTACAGGGGAAAAAGGATTATATTTTCCTTCACGTATCCGTCCTCAATGAAATCCCTTCCACTCTGATGGCCTATAGTCGTAGGACCAAAACATTTGCCGAGAGAAATCTGGACTATCTATCAAATCCTTATCTGCTGGATCATGGTTTCACATTTTATTACTATCATTTCACTGGTCCTTTTTATTGTGGTGGATACAGTGCATATACCGGCAATTTTTCAATGAAAAATTCAACAGAACTCATATCACCGCACCCCCCAGGATACTACCCGGAAATTGTCACAGAGAAGATCACCTATGGTTTTACGATGCACGAACCGATCAGTGCCGAATTTTACCGGCGCTGGTTGTGGATCTATAATACCGTGACCGGCAGTTTTGGTGAATACTGGTGGGTGGTTGACTATGCCGGTACCAACGCTGTTCCTCATGGCCTGTTTTGCGGGGGGCAATTCGCGGTTGATTGGGTGCAAAATGTTGGCTATGGGGACCAGATGGAATGTATTGTTTATTCGTCGGCAAATAATTCATTCAATAATTTTTTCAGTCCCCTATATTACTATGGCAGTATTTATACCAGTTTTTCTTCGGGAGGAAACATTTTTGACGGCTATGACTCCGTTAAATATTATATCCATGATGTGGAAACCGGAGCGGACCACTCCGCCGCCGTCGTGTGGGAGACCGGTTTCCAACCCGGAGTGAAAGCCCGAAGTCTTAATGATTACTGGAGCGTTTTTGCCTACCGGGATCAATTTGAGGACACCCTGCATATATTTTCATATTCCAGAGAAACCGGCAATTTTACTAAGTTAAAGATCCGGAATGATGGCTCATCAGGCAAAAAACATGGTCGGGATATTTTTTGGATCCGGGTTCAGGATTCATTTGAACCCGATAAAATATTGCTCTATTCTCCAAAGGGTGATAACTGGTATCAGAAAGATTTGACGGCTGCCACTTTCTGGGGCGGTGAGGGAAGTTATTTTTATCTGAATGATGGCGGACTCAATCAGTTGCAGCTTTTTGATGGTTATCTCGATCAGGAATTTATTTTCCCCTCCGCGCAAAGCTCCGGGTACGTGATTGCGCGCGACAGTGTATTTCTAATGTATACCACCACCGGCAAATATATAGGATACAGTCCAATAACCCATGATACGAGTCAATACATAACTGCAAATTTGGGCGGTCAGAATTGGAATAAATATATCGTATTGGCATTGGACGGAAATTATTATGACCATTTACTCTATGATGGGTATCACAACACTTTTACACCCTTACAATTAACCGCTCAGCACGGCATTCGCAGAAATGCCTGGCCTGGTGGTAGAACTGCTCTGGTAACGAGTGCCAATGGCTATTTATTTGCCTATTATCCCGGACAAATTACCTCTATAGGTCCAAATTCCGGTCAAATTACCGGAGTGCCACAAAGCTTTGAATTATATCAAAATTATCCCAATCCCTTTAACCCGATGACCCATATCAAATTCGATCTGCCTCAGGATAGTAAGGTAAAAATTACCATCTTTAATGTATTGGGACAAAAAGTCACCACCCTGGTAGACAATAAACTGTCGGCCGGACGCTACAATTATCAGTGGAAACCCAGCGGGATTGCCAGTGGTCTCTATTTTTATTCCATAGAGGCGGAGCATTACCGGAAAGTGAGAAAGATGATTTTTGTAAAATAAAATTTATATAAACAAATTGCAGGATGCAGAATCGTTTTACTGCCGGAAGCAGTTCACTGCTTCCGGTTTTTATTATCAAGCGCAGAATAGCTTATTATGTCATATGAATTCATTTATCAGAATTAAAGGGGAAACCTATCGAATAAAAATTTATTACTGAAAAAAGCCCAAAATAATTATCCGAAGGAGATTAACATGCAAAAACAACAACAGATTTTCTTACTGGGAATTTTCCTTTTCTATTTCTTCTGCCTGCAGCTTTATAGCCAGGCCCCCGACACTGCCTGGACCCGTAACTTTCATCGCGGCACCTGGGAAGTTGTATTTTCAATCCAGCAGACCTCGGATGACGGCTTTATTATGGTTGGAGAATCCCATCTCCTCAATGAATTCTATAATGAAATATTTCTACTGAAAACCGATCAAAATGGCGATTCACTGTGGGCGAAAGTGATTGGAAACAACGAGAACTTTTATCCCTATAGTGTGAAAGAGGATCCGAACGGTGGTTATGTCATAGCCGGGAAAAAAGAGTATGTAACTTCTCCCCGAAAAGGTTTCCTGCTTAAAACCGATGAAAATGGAGATTCACTCTGGACTATCTTTTTGGAGGGTAGCGGAAACAGCATCGCTAATTATGTTAGTTGTACCTCCGATTCTGGATTTGCCTTTACCGGATACAGATATGTATCCACAAATCAGAGCATGTACCTCTGCAAAGCCAATGCAACCGGGGATAGTACCTCACTCAAAATTTATGACCGAGGTGGTCATGAAATCGGCAACTGTATAATCCTGACCTCAGATAGAGGGTACATTATTGGTGGCCAAACCGACTACCACACCGCCGGCAGGTATGATTTCTATGTGGTAAAGACAGACAGTGTAGGCGATACACTCTGGACCCAAACTTACGGACTTAGTGACGATGATTACTGCTATTCGGTACAACAAACCACAGATGGTGGCTATATTTTGTTCGGTACCTCAGATTCCGCTGGCTATGCCACCCGCAGTCTGGCAATTAAAATTGATTCGCTGGGAAATGTCATGTGGCAACGTATATTTGACCGGGGTACCGGGGCAGATTACGGACGATCCGTCGTACAGACAAGTGACGGCGGGTATATTTTCGGAGGGAGCTCCATCAATCCGTACCAGAGCCAGGATTTCTGTTTTACCCGAACTGATCCGGACGGGAATATTCAGTGGATCAAAACCATTGGCGGTTCCGGTACTGACTGGGCCTATTCGGTCCTCCAGACTACCGACGGTGGCTACATTCTGGCAGGTGAGAGGGCTTATCTCATGCCGCGCGGTAGTGATTTCTGGGTGGTAAAATTAAATGCCTACCCCTCTGGCATCGAAGAGATAAACACGGCTGCCAATACATTCAAACTTTTCCAAAATTATCCGAATCCGTTTAATCCAACAACCATCATTGAATTTTATCTGCCGGTAGCCAATCATGTCACCCTCAAAATATATAACATCCTGGGTGAGGAAGTCTTCACCCTATTTTCCGGTCAACTTTTTTCAGGAGATCATAAATTTGAATGGAATGCCCTGAATTATTCCAGTGGGATTTACTATTATCAGATCCAGGCAGGTGATTACCAGGAAACCAAAAAAATGATTCTGTTGAAATAAGGAAAGGAGCGATTTATGAAACCAACAAAAATGATACTTGTCGGATTTGCCATATTGATCATAATTATTTTCGTTTCCAAACTGCCTGCTCAGACCCAATGGCAGAAGTATCCGGATCCGGTACTCAATGTGGGTACACCAGGTTCTTGGGACGAAACATTGTCAGTGGCAACCACCGTCATGTTTCACGAGAATATTTATAAAATGTGGTACGAAGGGGATGGTTGCTTTGGTTATGCGACTTCCCAGGATGGATTCGTCTGGATCAAGGACACCGTCCACAATCCAGTGCTGGAACCCGGCCCTCCCGGATCGTGGGACCACAATGCGGTAAATCATGCCTCAGTGCTTTTTGTCAACAACACCTACCATATGTGGTATAGCGGGGTTGACGCTAACGATGACAATCAAATCGGTCATGCAACTTCACTTGATGGGATTACCTGGGCCAAGGATTCTGCCAATCCGGTTTTAAGCTTTATTAATGCAGGGATTTGGGATAATCAGGAAATTATCCATCCATCTGTTATCTGGGAAAATGGAATATTTAGAATGTGGTATAACGGTTATGGAAACGGTACCCAGCGGATTTTATATGCCACTTCTCTGAATGGGACCGACTGGATCCGTTACTACACGCATCCCATGCTGGAGCCAGGCGCCACCGGAGCTTGGGATGATAACGAATTAGGTCCCTTATGTGTTGTACATGTTGATAATGTCTACCATATGTGGTATACCGGTTGGAATAGTGCAGCCGAGCCATTATTTCAAATCGGATATGCTAAATCCTATGATGGAATAAACTGGATCAAGAGCAGCGGTAATCCGGTTCTCTCTCCAGGTGGCACAACCGACTGGGATAGTGCAATGATTGCAATTCCTGTAGTCATATCAGAGAACGATTCATTCAGAATGTGGTATGGCGGGAATGACCGCTTTAAGTTTCGCACCGGATATGCAATCTCCCCGGACACCACGGCCTATACCGGATTAAATGCAGAATTAAATCCTTTTATTCCGAGAAACTTTCAATTATATCAGAATTATCCAAATCCATTTAATCCGAATACGACTATCCAATTTGACCTTCCCAGGGAAACTCATACCA
>CAYVKM010000012.1:5824-43459 GCA_964452045.1 uncultured Calditrichaceae bacterium | reverse complement strand
ATACCATTCAGACGGAACATTATAAATCCGTGAAAAAAATGATTCTGCTGAAATAGGTAATCACGCAATGACGCAAAGAAAAACGTCGCACGTACTTGTTTCTCCACTGGATGCCGAAAGCAGGCAGATTCATCATAGCTTGTCAAGAGATTTTAATTAATATTCATGTAAAAGGAGGTCTTTTATGTTACTTAACCCACAAATATTTTTCAGAATTATTTTTCTTAGTATAATTTTAATCCCCCTGACCTTAATCGCCCAGTGGAGCAGTGATCCCATGGTAAACACACCGATTTGTGCTGCCGATAACGATCAGCTGAGTCCGGCCATTTTATCTGATGGAGAGGGAGGAGCCTATATCGTATGGTCCGATCACCGGTATGAGTCCACTCTCTTTGGCGGTGATATTTTCATGCAGCGAATTAACAGCGCCGGTGAAGACTTATGGACAGCCGATGGTATGGTCATCTATCAGTGGGCGGATGGGCAGGTACAACCTAAAATTGTGACTGATGGAACTGGAGGCAACATTATTGTATGGAAAAGCATCTCTGGTCTGCTGGATGGAAAACTTTATGCACAACGCACTGACAGTACGGGATTAACCTTGTGGGGAGGATTCGCGAAGCCGGTGTGTGAAAGCGGCGTCTCAAATTATCATCAGATTATTGCGAACACCACCGGTGGCGCTCTTATCTCCTGGAGTCGCGATGGAGATATCTATGCCCAGCTCATCGATGGGACTGGCTCACCATTGTGGACTGTGAACGGTATAGCCGTCTGCACAGCAACTAATAATCAGAGTCTCACTGCAATGGCAGGCGACGGTAACGATGGTGCGTTTATTGTCTGGAAAGATGAACGAGCCGGTTTTGCTGATCCGAATATTTATGCCCAACATATTGCGGCCAACGGAAATGTATCCTGGCAAAGTGATGGAGTAGGGATTTGTACCAGCAACGGCTGGCAGCAAAATCCTCAAATTCTGGATAGCGATAACAGCACGGCCTATATTGTGTGGCATGATCTCCGAAATACCAACGGTGATATATATGCTCAGCGGGTAGATTCATCAGGGACTATCTTCTGGGCTTCAAATGGCGTCGCCGTCTGTAATGAGTCACATGAACAAAATAATGTGGCCCTCGCTTCTGACGGGGCAGGAGGGGTCATTTTGAGCTGGACAGACCTGCGGAATGACCAGGGCAATATTTATGCCCAGAGAATAGATGCAGCCGGGAATGCCCAATGGACCGCCAATGGAATTCCAGTTTGTATGGCAGCAAATATCCAGGACTGGTCAACGATTATTGCGGATGGAAGTGGAGGTGCCATCATTGTCTGGCAGGATCAAAGAGCTGGTGGCCAGCCTGATATTTATGCCCAGCGGCTCGATGACTCCGGTACCACTTTGTGGACCGCGGATGGAGTCGCTATCTGTACCGCGATCAATGAACAATACTGGCCAGTATTAATCAGCGATGGGGCAGGTGGTGCCATCATTAGCTGGGAAGACGAACGTTTGGGTTTGCTCCAAAATGATATCTATGCTCAGTGGGTTGATTATCTTGGAAATTTAGCGGGTGTGGTGGGCATCGAACAGGATTATCCTGCACTAATCTCAGATTTCAAACTATATCAGAACTATCCTAATCCCTTTAATCCGACAACAGCCATCAGCTATCGGCTCCCAGCTTTCAGCTTTGTTTCTCTTAAAGTATATGATCTATCTGGACGGGAAATAACAACTTTGGTCAATGAAAGGGAAAAAGCTGGTGAGCATATTGTACAGTGGAATGCTTCTAATTTTGCCAGTGGAATATATTATTACAAAATTCAGGCGGCAGATTTTCAGGAAGTAAAAAAGATGGTTTTACTGAAATGAGAAATTTCTGGAGGGGATCTTTTCTTCAAGCGAAGGAAAAGTCTGTTCCGGTCATTTCGACTGACCCGGAGTGCCAGCAAAGGGTAACAGAGAAAATTCAATACAAGATTTCTCGACTCTGCTGCCGCTTCTCTCGAAATGACTTGAGTGGGGTTATTTCTTCACAGAAGTACAATTACCGTAGCAGGTTCATCCGTTTGCTCATCACGTAGCGGTTCTTACCATCCGGGGTCTGGGCGATGATCCGGTAGATATAAACCCCGCTGGCAACCTGATTGTCAAAATTATTCCGGCCATTCCAGGTCAGCTCATAATATCCTGGTTCAACCTGCTCGTCTATCAGCGTAATAACTTCCTGACCAAGAATATTATAGATCTTTAAGATCACCTTGGACTGCAACGGTAATTGGTACTTTATCGTCGTCCGGGGATTAAACGGATTGGGATAGTTCTGCAGCAATTCAAAAGTCCCTGGCACAGCATCCGGCACGACCATCACCGGAGCATGGAAAGTAACCTCTCCGCCAAAAGAGACGTCCGCCAGTCGGTAAGCATAGACATCCTGCAGCGGAATATCTTTATCGATGTATTCATAATCTGTCCGGGTGGTTTTCGATCCCTGCCCTTCCACCACCGCAATCCGGATAAAGTCTTTTTCAGTATTTTCCAGGGTAAGCTCGCCCGCCACAATCAGATCGTATTCATCGCGGGAAATGGTTTTACGGTCAATATACCAGAATGCATTTTCGATCTCACTGGCAGTTTGCCACTGTAGGACAATATTTTTCCCCTGCACAAAAGCGTCGAAGGCAATCAATTCCACCGGCAATGAAGTATCTTCCGTGGCATCACTGATAATTAAGGTATCTTTCACACCGGCACTGAAAGCATAGGTCTGGGTGGGAATCTCTATATAGTTATGGGAAGTATTAACATTTCCACCCATCAATGTCCAGGCCCCGTTACGCCGACGCCAGATCATCAAATTTTGCTCTACTTCTGACTGTAACTCGCTATCGCCATAATACAAACGCAGCGCTGCCATGCCACCATTGGTTGGCTCAACCGTATAGAAACGGGCTACTGAGGAATCCGCCACCAGCGGAACCGGTCGATCAAACAATTGCACCGTCACATCACCCAGATTCCCCGAGGTTGAAATAACCAGATCGTTGCCGAAAGTAACCTGACTGTTCACCAACTCGGTATGGGTAAAATACCAGCGAACATTTCCCCGGAAACCTGTACCGTTGTCACCTTCAAAATTTACCCCGGACATGGTCCCTTTATAATTTGAAAAGGCAATATTACCCGAACCCAGGTAATTTAAATTGTAAATAGGCCGGCTGATCGTGGTTGAATCGAATTGCACACCATCGATGATCAATGCCTGATTATTTTCAATGGTCAGGTAGGCAGTTCCGGTCCCGTCCTGAAAGAAAATGTTATCTAATTTGGAAACCGGATTAATGGTTGCCCCGCTGTGAACATGAACACCGTTTGCTCCGGTATAAGCAAATATTGCCTGTCTGGCATGGATCGTCGCTCCGCTGGTAATCTCAACATTATAGGTGCCGGAACTCTGGTGGGTTATGGTCGGCTGTGTGGCGGCTGAAGATCCTATCATCCTGAGTGTCCCACCAGAATTGACTACAATTTGCGAACCGGAAATCATTTCCAAAACGGAAGAATCATCCAGATGAAGCACCCCGGTAACCGAAATCAAATCGGAAGAAGCATCGCCAAACTGGATGGTCTGGCCATTGGTATGGAGCACACCTGTGGCAATGGTCAGATTGCCATTCACATCCAGTGAGCCGGTTAACTCAACAGTATCCGGATTGACGATCACCAGATGATTAAATGCTTTGGTTGAACCTAAACCGCCACTTAACAATTGCTTTACCATACCGTCGAAAGTAACCGAGCTGTTTCCATTATTAAAGGTGCCGGAATTACTCCAATCGCCAGCAAGAGTAATCGTACTGGTATTCGAAGAAACGGCCAAAGTCCCATTGCCATTAATCAAATTACCATTAATATCCAGATCATAACCATTTTGCAGGGTTAGAGTCGCGCCGGAGAACAAGGTAACATTCCGGGCCGCGGCATTCTCAATTCCAACAACCGGCTGATTAGCAGTACTACTGATTTCTACATCTTCACTGTCTGCCGGAACACCCAGCGGCATCCAGTTGGTGGCGGTATGCCAGTTGGTGCTGGTGTTCCCGGTCCAGATCCGCAGGTTACTCACGTTCCCCCACTGAATCAGATTACCGGAGGGTTCGAGTGGATCACTGTCAAAATCTTCTCCTGCAAATGAACCGCTGGCATTTTGAAAAATGAGGGTATCGCTGGAAAGTGTCTTGGTCACATTGTACGCGTTGCTTCCCGGATTGCTGAGAAAAGCCGCCCCAACAATCTCCAGTGCCTGGTTTGTTCCGGCAATATCCTCGACCCGCAACAGGGTTCCACCGGGTTGTCCGTGGTTAAAAGTGACGTTGCTGAAATTGTTTGTGACATCAATTGCAGCACCGGTCTGGACATTGATGCCATTGCTTCCCATATATTCAAAAACCGCATGACGGGCGTGGATGGTCGCCCCGGATCTCACCGTAAATACATATGAACCGGATTGGGATTGTTCGGTAACGGTCGCCCGATTTCCACTGCTTCCAATAACCCGGATAACGCCACCGGAATTGACATTCAGTGAGCTGCCATTAGCCATGGCCAGGGTGGCCCCGGCATCCACTTCCAGGGTACCACTTATAGTTAAAACATCATTTCCATTTCCAAAGGTGAGTTGTCGGCTGTTCAAATCCAGCTGGCCGGTGGTAATGGTCAGATTTCCGGTGAGGCTGGTATTTCCGCTCAACTGGTATACAATTCCTGGGGCATTGATGACCATTGTGTTCAGCACCGAAGTTCCTCCATTGATATTATAGGGTCCACCGGAAATTCCATCAAACGTCAGTGTCTGGGGATTATCAATGGTGCCAGCATTACTAAAATTTCCGCCCACATTCACATTACGCCCATTCATATCCAGGATACCGCGGGCAATTGTTAAATTCCCGTTTATCTTGGTTGCAGCATCCAGTTTAAGATCACCGGCAGATTTATTGACTGTAAAATGATCAAATGTTTTTCCCGCTGTTATTCCTCCGCTGGTCACATCCTGATTAGCTGAACCATCAAAAACCACCGTGGCCCCAGCCGGGATAAATGTGGCATTATTCACCCAATCCCCAGCCAAATTAATGGCATTCCCCAGAGCCTGAAGGGTACCGCCAGTCAGGGTTAAATCTCCGTTCACATCCAAACCCGAAGCCAGACGGTAGACAAGACCACTGGCACTTAACACCAGATTATTAAACGCACCGCTGCCTGAGGTGCTAATTGTATATGGTCCTCCAGCTATTGCATCAAATGTGACCCTGCCCCCGGATTGAATCCAGGATCCTGCATTACTCCAGCTACCTGCCACAAGCAGATTCCGGCTACCGCTGTTAAGGATTCCATTAGTTATGGTCAGGTTTCCGTTTACATCCAGATCTGCACTCAAAGTAGCTGTTCCACCGGACTTATTGATCACAAAATTGTAAAATAATCGTCCTGCGCCAGTTCCCCCCGTAGCGATGGTCTGATCGAGATTGCCGTCAAATGTTACCGTGCCGGTTCCGGCGGTAAAGGTGCTGGTGTTGGTCCAGTTGCCACCCACATTGGTTGCCGGCCCGGCAATAAAGGTTCGGGAATTGGTCAGTGAACCATCAATATCAATATTAAATCCATTGGCATTCAATACACCGTGAGTAATGGTCAGATTGCCGGTGGCCTGCAGGTTTGAACCCAACCGGTAGGTGTTGGCGTCATTACCGGTATTCAATAAAATATGATGAAAGGCAGAACTGCCAGCGGTTATGGTGAACGGCCCAACCGATTGGGCATCAAAGGTAACCGTATTCTCACCGGAGATAAATGTCCCGGAATTACTCCAGTTATTGGCAACCGACATACTCTGCCCGTTGGCATTAAAAGTACCGGCAGTGATGGTAAAATTATTATTAACTTCCATTGCAGAACTTAAAATGGCCGATCCACCGGTTTTATTGATTTGAAGATTGTAAAACCGTTTTTCATTTCCGGTGCCGCCGGTCTTAATGGTTTGAATGGAATTGCCATCAAAGATGACAGTTGACATATCATCATTAAAAATACCGTGGATATTATCGTAATCTCCGGCAATCCGCAAAATTGCAGATCCGGTCATAGTAATCGTGCCGTTATTATTAACATATCCACCCAGATCCAGAGTAGCACCAGTCGAGATGGTGAGTGTTCTCCCAGTTGCAATAGTTACATTGCGACAAGTAACTACTCCGCTAACATTTGGTTCGAAATTCACTCCGCTTGCCGGAATCACCGCATCCTCAGTATCGGCCGGCACAATATTGGTAGTCCAGTTGCCCGGATCTGTCCAGATTGAACTCTCACTGCCATCCCATACCCGGGTGATGGCAGGGTCTGTCCAGATAATAAGGTTATCCGTGGGTATGTCCTGGTCATAATCTTCCCCCGCAAAAGGACCCACTGCCCGGATAAAATTGAGGGTATCACTTCCCACAGTGTGCGTAACGTTATGAGCCCCACTGCCCGGGTTGGATAAAAAAGCAGTGTTCTGGATGTCCAGCCGCTGATCGCTGCCATTGATATTGCCTACTGTAAGCATGGACCCCGCCGGCCGGCTATTATCAAACATCACATCGCTAAAATTGTTGCTGGCATCGATGATTGCCCCAGTCAGAAGGTTGATACCGCTGGTGCCCATATATTCAAATAAAGCATAGCGGGCATGAATGGTTGCGTTGGAGCCAACCGTAAAATTATACAGGCCGGATTTCGATTGTTCGGTTACCGTGGCCAGATGTCCGGATGTGCCGATTACCCGGATGATGCCTCCGGAATTTACCGTGAGGGAGCTGCCATTAAACATAGCCAGTTCGGCACCGGCATCGATTTCCAGCGTTCCACTCAACGAAATTGCATCGGCAGCAGCATTTCCAAAAGTAAATCGGTGTCCGTTTAAATCCAGATTACCGGAAGAGATGGTCAGATTCCCCAGGATGGTAGAATTACCGGTCATCAGATAATTAATTCCCGGGGCAGAAAAAGTAACGATATTTAAGGGTGAACTTCCACCGTTAAAATTATAGGGACCGCCGGACAGTGCATCCATGGTTAAGATGGCTGCATTATCGATCGTACCAGCACTGGTGAAGGTACCACCAACATTCATGTCCCGGCCATTCATATTAAAGGTACCGGCGTTAATGATAAAATCCCCGCTGGTCTTTATCGCTGCATTTATTTTTAATGTCCCACCTGTTTTATTCACCAGGATATGATCAAACAATTTCCCGCTTCCTATACCACCGGGATTAACATCCTGATTGGCAGAACCGTTAAAAACAACCATCCCTCCACCCGGGTCATAAGAGCTATTGTTATTCCAGGTTCCGCCCAGATAAATATCATTTCCCTGGGCTTGTAAATAGCCACCACCCAGATTAAAGTACCGGTTGATGTGGATTTCCGTCTCCAGCTGGTAAGTAAACCCGCTGGCATTCAGATTTAAATCGTTGAATGCCCCGCTTCCGGTAGAATTGATGGTGTAGGGTCCTCCCGAGGCAGCATCGAATGTCACCGCTCCTCCAGACTGAAGCCAGATACCGGAATTACGCCAATCTCCGGCTACAGTAATATTCTGGCCGGCGCTGTTCAAGGTTCCATTCCGGATGGATAAATTACCGTTCACATCGAGAGCTCCAGACAGTGTAGCTGTGCTCCCGGATTTATCCACAGTAAAATGATTGAAAAACCGACCGCTACCGGTACCACCGGTAGCTATGGTTTGATCCATCAATCCATCAAATACAACTGCACCGGTTCCTGCGGTAAAAGTGTTGGTATTGGTCCAGTTGCCAGCCACATTGGTGATAGGTCCGGCAATAAATGTCCGGGAATTAACCAAAGATCCATCAATATCAATATTGTATCCATTGGCATTTAGAACGCCATGGCTTATGGTAATATTGCCAGTGGTATGTAAGTTTGATCCCAGACGGTACGTATTCGCATCATTGCCGGCATTAAATAAAATGTGATGGAAGGCAGAACTTCCAGCGGTAATAGTGAATGGACCGGCAGTCGGGGCGATAAAAGTAACGGTGTTGCCCCCGGCGATAAATGTACCGGAATTTAGCCAATTTAAAGCAACTGACATGGCCTGACCATTTGCATCGAATGTCCCTGCCAGAATATTGAGGCTACCATTCAAATAAATTCCATCGGCCAGTCGCGCTGTTCCGGACGTTTTATTAATCGTGAGGTTATAGAACGCGTCCCGGGCAGGATCCATTCCGCCGGTAGTAATCCGCTGATCTTTCGGTCCATCGAAGATGACAGTAGAAGTATTATAGTTCAGGTGGGAATTATTGGTTTTAAAGTAATGTCCGGCAATGTTGATGGTGGCCGACCCGGCCAGGGCAAGCGTTCCATCAGTAACTGTAACTGTATCACCTACAGACAGATTTCCATTTATGGTGAGGTTGCGGCCGGAATTTACAGTAAGGATTCCGTTTTCCCTGATCAGCAGATCATTACAGGAAGCGTTATTACTGATGACCGGATCATTGCTAACATCTGGAATAATTACATTTTCGGTATCCGCTGGCACACCGGAGGGGCTCCAGTTGCCGGAGACATTCCAGTTGCTGTTCTGACTGCCAGTCCAGATCTTGGTAAGCAGGGCGCTACTCCACTCCACCAGATCATTGGGATCGTTATCAAAATCCTCTCCGGCAAAACTACCCGATGCTTTTACAAATTCCAGGGTATCGGTACTAAAAGATTTTCTGACATTGGAGGAACTCCCACCCGGATTGGTGGGAAATGCGACATTCCGGATCCGGAGTCGCTGGTTATTTCCGGCAATATCTCCTACATTTAAACCGGTACCGCCAGGTGCTATGTGGTCAATCGTTCCATTGCTGAAATTATAAACCGGATCGATGATAGCACCATCCCGCAGGTCAATCCCATTCATATCCATATATTCAAAAAAGTAGTTCTGAGCCTGGATCATTCCGCCGGAATGAATTTCCACGTTATAGGTTCCGGTGATGTTCGAAATAATGGCAGGTTCTACAGAGATACCCACTACCCGCAGTGTTCCACCGTTATTGACGATCAGGCTGGTGCCTGCGGCCATTCTCAAAATGGCGCTTTGCAGGTCTGAGGCATTATCAATATCCATTACACCACTAATGCTTATCGAATCTGCGGCATCCGTCCCGAAGGTGAGATAATTTCCGTTAAATTTAAATTTGCCGGATTCTATTTTCAGGTCACCTTCCACCTGAATGTTATTAGCCAGATTCAAAAGAGTACCGACCGGTTTACGAACTTTAATATTCTCAAAAACCTCCCCATCCAGGGTTATGGCAGTAGTAATATTTTGAGTGTTTGACCCATCAAAAATGAGTACCGATCCATTTCCATCCTTAAAACTTTTATCGTTGGTACTATTATTAATAAAATCACCCGCCAGTTCCACGGTTATTCCATCGGCATTGGCATCTTCCAGTTTAAATGCTTCACCATTTCCTGCTGCGATAATGATATCGCCATTCACATCCAGATCCGTCCCGTTCAGCGCTTTTACCTCAAACAAACCGCTAAGGAGAAAAAGATCATTTAATACGGTAATCTCAACCGGATCGGCACCTTCGTTTTTGAGTTTTTTTCCGGGAGACTTATTGACGGTGCAGTTATAAAAGGTTTCTTCACTTTCCACATGACTATCACCATCTCCATCGAAGATAACCGTAGATGAATTTGGGTTAAAAACTCCGCTCCGGATCCAGTCTTTACCCACATTGAGCGATGCGGTACCCAGAAGGGACAAAACTCCACTAATGATGATATCTTCATTAATAACCAGATTATACCCTGAGGCGATCTCAAGCGTATTGCCAAAATTGATGATCAGACTTTTGACAGTGCCGTTTGTACCGGTAAGCAGAACAGTTGCCGAGGTACCAATGGTCACGTCATCATCCAAACCCGGAACATTATCATCACTCCAGTTGGCCGGGGTATTCCAAAGGTTATTGCCGCCACCGCCGTCCCAGAAGACTGCCGCAGCTTTAAGCCCGGAAAACAAAGCGAGCTGAAAGAAAATAAGGAGAATTATATATTTAAGATTTTTTCCCAATAAATGAACATCCTTGTTTTATTCAATAGCAAAATTAAAGTAAAACCACATTAATACTCGCTTTACACAACCTCCATATTGGGTCTTCTCACATTTTATCTATTTATATTGTCGAAGTATTTATGGAAATCTGTAGAGAATATTTCAATTTTATAAAATCTTACTGCATATTAAAAATCATAGAATTTTAAAAATCTTCTTCTAATTTTTACCGTTTAAGGGAAAACTGAAAAAATCCGGATTGAATAGTACAATTTTCCCAAATTCCCAGTAAAAATTTGAATATTATGGAAGCAAATTTATTTCAAAAAAATCAATTTTTGAGTGGTCTTAACCTGCTCACTCTCCAGCACCACAAAATACATCCCCCCAGCTACTAAAGAACCATTATCAGATTCCCCGTTCCAGGTAAAATCATGATCACCGGCAGAAAGTTTTCCGCGGAAGATGGTTTTAACTTTCTGTCCCAGATTATTGAATATGGAAATCTCGCCATTTGCCGAACCAACCAAATTTTCAGCAACCCTGACCCGTATGGTTGTTGAGGGATTGAAAGGATTGGGAAAAGCAGGTGCCAATTCCATACTCCTGGCTACGAAATCTGCTTCCGGTGCAGCACTCACCGGCCCATGTGCTTCCTGTACCCCTTTGATATCCACATCAATAAGGATATACCAGTAGGTTTGATCCGGTAAGATATCCGAATCGGTATAGGAATATTCACGGGCCATGTTGGTATTAAAATGTCCCTTTAATTCATCACTGTACTGATAGGAGGCAATTTCCCGGAAAGGGCCTTCAAAATTATTGGAACGCATGATAATAAAACCCACATTTTCGATCTCACTCTCGGTGCGCCAAAACAGTTCTACTCGATCCTGTTTCATTTGGCAGCTGAAAAGGGATAATTCCACCGGTAGTGGTTGATCCCCGGTAGAAATTCCACCGAAGTTGACAGTGGTACCACCAGCGCCGGCAATCCCGCTGTTTTCAATGGTACAACTTGCATAAGCAGATGGATTGGCAGTCGCGGAAACGACGTAGAAGATAAGCCAGTCCACAGATGTAGAAAGGCTTTCATTATTTAATTGGGATATCGTGGCAATTCCATTTTGAAAATCAGCTTCACTTATCGGAGCGCCATCCGGAGTACCATCTTGATTATTATCCGTGAACAACAATGCTTTGGGAATATCGGCATCAGTGGCGCTGCCATTTCTGAACACATTTATGGAAGAAATCCGGGCATTTCCGTTTATTGAGCTAAATCGAAGTTTAACGACGCCACAGGTATCACCTACAGAAAAATCCTGGCAGATGTCAAATCCGGAAACCGTTACAGATTTTTTCTGGGAAAAAATTAGATCGGGAAAAAGAAAAAACTGAAATAAAATAATAAATGTCAAGACCCATGATAGATTCAGACTAAACCTATAATTGATCCTGAACCGTAAATTTTGAAAGATCAATGTAACTTTTGCAAAATCCATTTTGTCTAAATTCTTTAAACTTCATTCTCATCTTACCTATATTGTCGGTATAATATTTACGGACTGTAGTATTTTTTATATTTATTGTAGTTATTTAAACTACAATAAATTAAATCAGATTTTTGATTGTGAAGAGAAAATAAGTTGCAAATGAAATGTTTTATGAAGGTGTATAGACTTTTATGAAATGAATATAAGAGGGGCTATATTTGAACTCTGTCCAAAAAATAATTAATCTACTAATTTTTCAATCACTGAGTTAATAAACCTTCCTGCAGCACATAGTGGGTAATTTCGGACGCATCTTTCATATTCATTTTCGTCAGCATGCGTTTTTTTAAGGTGCTGACGGTACTGACACTCAATTTTAATTCCTGGGCAATCTGTTTTATGGATTTTCCCGAGGCAATCATCAGCATTACTTCATATTCCCGATTGGACAGTTTTTCGTGACCGGTTTTATCTTCGACGCCAGTCATTTGAAACAGTAATTTGGCGGCAACCTGGGAATTGACATACTTTTCCCCTTGAGCAATCTTATGTATGGCCGATATTAACTCCTTGGTGGCTTCATTTTTGGTCAGGTATCCCGATGCTCCTGCCCGGAAAGCCCTAAGCGCATACTGATCCTCGGAATACATGCTTAGCATCAGGACTTTGGATTGTGGTTTTGCAGCTCTTAGCTTGCTGAGAACTTCTAACCCATTTAAGCCAGGCATGGCAATGTCCAGAAGAATAACATCATAATCAGCGGCAAGCAATTTCCGAAGGGCTTCTTCACCATTGTTGGCTTCCCCTTTTATAATTACATCGGGTTCATGAGAAAGCGAATCCTTCAGCATTTCCCGAAACATGGTATGATCGTCCGCCACAAACAAATTAATCATTCTAATTTCCTCCCGGAGTGCAGGGCAATTTCACAGATACCCTGGTTCCTTTATTCAATGTACCAATAATTTTTATTTTCCCCTGTAATAATCGGACCCGTTCCTGAATGCTGGTCAAACCGATTGAACGGCTATCGGTCAATTTTTCATTTGGAATACCAACGCCATTATCAGTTATCTGTAATATAATCCAACCGTTTTTTCTTTCCAAATGAATCACACTTTTGGAGGCCTGGGAATGAACCCTGATATTGCTTAAAGCCTCCTGAAGTATCCGGAAAAGCGAAGTCGTGGTCTGTTCATCCAATTTCAGATCAGCCGGACGAGCCTGGAAGGAACAGTCGATGCCTGTCTGTTTTTCAAATTCGTTAATTTCCCACTCAATTGCCGGGATGAGTCCCAGATGATCCAACAGGCTCGGCCTCAATTCTTGGGACAGACGCCGGATCCACTCAATCACCGACGTGATCATATCAGACATTGACTGGATTTTTTCTTTCAGCGCTTCCTGATCCCCGTTTAAACGGGTATCAACCCAGGCAAGATCGAATTTCAAAACGGATAAAATCTGATTCAATTCTTCATTAATATCTCTGGAAATCCGGGTTCGCTCATTTTCCCGCAGGTTGTTTAAATGAGCGGAGAGATTTTGTAACTGCTCCTGCGATCTCTGCAGATGCTCTTCCATTTTCTTGCGTTCTGTTACATCTCTGGCAATACCCACAGTACCAACAACCTCCCCTTGTTCATTAAAGAGAGGTGTCTTAACCGATTCCACCCAGCTAATTTTCCCCAGAGAACCAGTCAATGGTTCTTCAAATTTTATTCTCTCGCGGGATCCCATCGTCACCTTGTCATTCCGGTTATACTGTCGGGCAACATCTTTTGGCCAGATTTTGGCATCTGTTTTTCCGATGATATCTTTTTCAGACTTATGTGATATTTCAGTAAAAGACCTATTAACCAGCAGATACTTGCCATTTTTATCTTTCAGCCAGGCCATATCCGGAATATTATTCAAAACCGCTTCCTGGTGACGTTTGATTTGTCTGAGCAATCTCTCTTTTTCCAGGGTCTCTTTTCCACAATCTTCCAATTGACAAATACGGGCCTGAAGCACTTCAATTTCTTCGATCAGTTGACTTTTATTTTTATGAGTGTAATCCATATCCAATAGAAAATAAAATTATATTAAACTTCGCAAACACTATTAATCCAGTTGAAACTCAATCTACACTTTTATCAGGATTATTATCGACTGGTGGATTTAATTCTTTGATACTATACACGATTATTTTTTTATCCTAAACCGTTGTGTTAATTAATTTCCCATTGATAGGGATTATTTGTCATGCATAATTCGTCTGATCTATCCTATTCCTGTTCCTGCTTTAGCAGGTTGGGAATCTTTTAAGATTTCTTCCCCACCCCAATTGCCATAAATATTGAACACCTACGGTGTTTTTTTATTAGGCAGTTTCGTCCGGAGGTGACTTCTATCTTGACGGAATATTTACAAAAAAGAGATTTCCTGACTAACCAAATCCCTTTAGGGATGATATGTTTATCGTCAAACCGTGATTACCAATGAAGGAAGAACCCCGTCAGGGGTGATATATAAATACAACCTGACATATATTCCTGCTTGCTAAATATTACTATTAGTCATTTTAATAGCATAATGGGTTTATCTTAATCATTTTCTATTCATCGTAAACAATGACACCCTGAGAGGGAAATAAATTAATTTAAAATAAAACCAGCTTTCTTCAGATTCAGTAAATGAAAAAATATTTTAAGTATTTGATTTCAATTTTAAGGATCTTTTTTTCTCTGAGACTTTGTATAAGCAATTTTTAGCTTGCGGATACCTCAAGTTTATTCCGAAAAGATTTTTACCACCCATAAACCGATCTTATATTCTTTTTCAAACTTGGCAATCTAAAAGGAGACCAACAGATGATAAAAGAAAGAGTAGATGCACTACGCAACCTGATGAAGAAAAATAAAATCAAGGCATATCTGGTACCCAGTACCGATCCTCACCAGAGTGAATATGTACCGGTGATGTGGGAGCGGCGGAAATGGCTGAGCGGTTTTACCGGTTCTGCAGGAGATATCGCGATTACTTTAAAAAAAGCCGGTTTGTGGACAGATTCCCGTTATTTCTTGCAGGCCGAGCAACAGTTACAGAACTCCGGCATTGATCTGTTTAAAATTGGACAGCCCAATGTCCCTACCCTACCGCAGTGGCTGAAGAGTGAATTAAAAAGTGGTGACAATGTTGGGATTGATCCCCGGCTTTTTTCCTATAGTGAAGCTCAGAAAATGAAATCGTATCTGAAAGAGTGGGGAATCAAAGTAACTCCGGTTGAATCAAACCTGGTTGATGCCATCTGGAAGGACCAGCCTGTATTTCCGAAAAATCCGGTAAAACCGCATCCGAAAAAATATGCTGGTTTATCGGTTGAGGAAAAACTGGAAAAACTGCGCCAGGAAATGAAAGAAGAAAAAGTAAAAGCACACATCCTTACTACACTGGATTCCATTGCCTGGCTTTTTAATATCCGCAGCTCAGATGTGGAATTTAATCCGGTGGTCATCGCGTACGCCATCGTTACCCCAAAAAAAGCGATGTTATTCACAGATCCTGAAAAAATTACCCGGGCAGTGGAACGACATTTTGGCGAAACCGTTCGGGTTTACCGCTATGACAATTTCCGCAAACAACAAAAGAAATTAGCGAAAGATGGGGTAAAGGTCTGGCTGGATCCGGGCTCGGTCAGCTACTGGATCTTCGATACCCTGAAAAAAGATTGCGATTTGTTTTTTAAAGAAAGTCCGGTCACCCGGTTGAAGGCTTTAAAAAATAAAACTGAAATTGCTGGTGCAAAAGCAGCACACATCCGGGATGGCGCGGCCATGGTAAAATTTCTTCATTGGCTGGATAAGGCGGTTCCCAAGGGTGGTGTCAGCGAAATATCCGCTGCTGAGAAACTGGAAGAATTCCGGAAAGCATTGGATCTTTATCAGGGTCTCAGCTTTGAGACAATTTCCGGATATCAGGAACATGGCGCTATCGTTCATTATGCATCAACCCCGGAAACCGATGTAGAATTGAAACCGAGGGGAATTTTTCTGATCGATTCCGGTGGTCAGTTCCTGGATGGAACCACGGACATCACCCGGACTATTGCACTGGGAAAACCCTCGGCAGAACAAAAGGACCGCTTTACCCGGATCCTGAAGGGACATATTCTGTTGGCGATGACCCGTTTTCCGCGCGGAACCGCCGGCAACCAGCTGGATACTATTGCCCGTAAACCCTTATGGGATATCAATCAGAATTACGGTCATGGCACCGGCCATGGTATAGGCGCCTATTTGAATGTGCATGAAGGTCCGCAAGCCATCTCATACTATCGTGGACTTGGGGTACCGCTGGAACCGGGTATGATTATTTCCAATGAGCCCGGGTTTTATAAAGCCGGTGAATACGGCATGCGGGTGGAAAACCTGATTGTGGTGGTTGAGGATAAGTCGGCTAATACAGATCAGGAATTTTATACTTTCGAAACGATCTCATTTTGTCCGATCGATCTCAAATTGATTAATAAAAATCTGTTAAGTTCTGATGAGTTGAACTGGTTAAACAACTATCATAAAAAAGTGAAGAACCAACTCTATCCTTATTTAAATAAAGAAGAAAAAGAATGGCTGATGAAAGCTACACAACAAATTTAAAGAGCAAAAAAATCTTTGCCGGAATATTTGAAGGAAATTCCCAAATGAAATTACGCTTTAGATTTCTCCTGGTAATTCTCATTCTCGTTCAACCAGCTGCATTTCATACTTTAGTGGCACAGCAGGCGGAATTCGGATTCCGGGACATGTTCAGAATCCAAAAAATTTCATCACCCCGACTTTCACCCGACGGACAATATGTTTTATTCGAGAATGCTCAGGCAGATACTTCGCAGAATATCTGGATTAAACAGGTCTGGCGCTCCCAGGTCAGTACCGGCGAAACGCTCCAGATCACCCGGGGAGAAACATCTGCCCATTATCCACGCTGGTCACCTGATGGACAGTTTATTTATTTTCTCTCCAAACGAAATACGGATTATCAGAATGTTTACCGGATGAGGACAGATGGGGGTGAAGCAACACTCCTGCTTCAGCATGCATCCGATATAAGTTCTTTCGAACTGAGTCGTGATGGGCGGATTATTTATTTTCTGACCAAAGATACGCTCACTGCCGGGGAAAAAATCAAGGAGAAAAAAGGAGACAGGAGCTATTTTGTTGACGAAAATTTAAAATCCAGCCAGATCTGGAAATTCGATATTGCCAGTCAAATTTCAACTCAGCTCACCTGGGGGGATTATTCCGTTCGCGAATTCTGCCTTTCTCCCGGGCAATCGAAAATTGCCTTTGTGGCAGCTCCTTCTGCTTCTCTGAATGACTATCTGCAAAGAGAAATTTATCTTATCGATCTTCAAAGTGGAATGGAATCCAAAATAACTGACAATGAAATCGCCGAGAAGCAGCTGGCCTGGTCTCCCGATGAGAAATACCTCACCTTTACCTCCGATGCCAACAGTCGTTTGGAAACCTATTATCAGGATACGATTTTCCTGATAAGTCTCGATACCGAAACAATTCTGAATATGCTGCCTGATTTTAAATACCAGGTGATGGAATATTTCTGGGACGCCAAAGGTCAATCGGTATATTTTATCGCCAACACCGGAGTGAATGCCCAGTTATTCCTTCTAAACCGAAGAAGCGGGAGGACCCGGCAACTGACTTCGGGCGATCATGATATCCGGTCTCCCCATTATATTTCTGCAGTTTACCGGATGGTTTATCTGGAATCGACCCCGGAGCGACCTTTCGAAGTTCTCTATGGCGAACCGGAAAAAACCACTGACCAGATTGTGACACACCTGAACGAGTGGCTGGATAATTATCCCAAAGCCCGGTACCAGACGATTCACTGGACCAGTCCGGATGGCCATACTGCTGAAGGGATCCTTATTCTTCCGGCAAAAAAGTTTCTTACCCCCTATCCGTTAATCGTCCAATTGCACGGCGGACCGGAATCCTCCTACCGCAACTATTTCGGCAGCAGCTGGGCAACCTATTCGCAAATCTGGGCTGCCAATGGTTATGCAGTTTTTCAGCCAAATTATCGGGGCAGCACCGGATATGGCGACCAGGTGATGCGATCCATCATCGGACACTACTTTGAGAAGGATGTGGATGATATCATCAGCGGTGTGGATGATCTGATCAATCAGGGAATAGCGGATCCGGAGAAGATGGCGGTAATGGGCTGGAGTGCCGGCGGTCATCTCACCAACTGGATCGTCACCCATTTCCAGAGATTTAAAGCGGCCTGTTCCGGTGCCGGAGGAGCGAACTGGTCGTCATTCTATGCCCAGACGGATGTCCAATACATCCGCGAAATCTGGCATATGGGTCCGCCGTATACCCGAAGCGAATACTATCAGAAAAAGTCACCAGTCAATTATGTGACCAATGCCAAAACACCAACCCTGATCCTTTGCGGAGAGGAGGACAGAAGGGTCCCTTTCGCCCAGAGCCTGGAAATGTATCGTGGACTGAAGCGAATGGGCTGCCCGGTAAAATTCATTGCCTTCCCGGAAGAGGGCCACGGTTTGAAAAAAATCCAACATCAAATGACCAAGATGCGGATGGAATTTCAATGGATAGAGCAACATCTCTTCGGAAGAACGTGGGAACCGGAAGACCTCAATTAAGAAGGGGATACTCACCGCATGATCCATCAGCTATCAGCTCATAATGCCGTTAGATCCGCAGACTTGCGGCAGAAGCTGGCAAAGTTCTTTAATAATTCCCATTTTGAACTCTCACCATTGGATAATGGTGCTTCCGTTCGACAATATTTCCGGATTCACTTTCGGGAATCCCTCTATTTCCCAACCCGGGATGTAATCTTAATGGTTGTCCCACGGGATAAGCTTGAAATGGCCGACGATTATCTGAACATCAGTTACTACCTGCGCCGGCAAGGGATTCCTTGTCCCCGGATCTTCGAAATGCAACGTGAAGAAGGATGGATTTTTCTGGAACCGGCAGAAGGAGAACAGCTCGATATTTATTTAAAGAATTATCCGGAAGAGATCCCCTCACTATATCCCAGGGTGATTGACTTCCTCTTGGATTTGCAGAAGAAAGCCGTTTTCGAGGGTCACTGCCCGGCCTTCTCCCGCTTCTTTGATAAAGAGAAATATTTATATGAATTCGATTTTCATGTCCGGGAGCAAATCATCAACCATCATCTGAAACACACTCTCTCCCAGTCGGACGAGGAAATTTTCCGGGAATTCTCGCTGGAAGTCAGCACTTTTCTTGAATCCACCTACCCGGTTTTTGTCCATCGGGACTTTCAGAGCAGCAATATTTTCTACTATGAAAAAAATACCGAAAGTCCATTTCAGATCATCGATTTCCAGGATGCCCGAAGTGGGAGCTATATTTATGATCTGGTTTCCCTTCTTTGGGATTCCTATGTAGATATTCCTGCGGAAATGCAGCTGGAGCTGGTGGACGTTTTTTATCGGGAGAATGAAAATCTCCAGACACATTTTACTCCCGAGCATTACCTTCAACTGATCGATTATCAGATTATCCAGCGAAAGCTGCACGACGCCGGTGCGTTTGTCTTTACCTTCCGATTACTCAATAACCAGCAATTCCTCCAATACATCGCCCGGGCACTGGAAATGGCCATATCGGTGATGAACCGATATCCGGCATTTATGGAAATTTCACAATTGTTGCAGAGATTGATGAGCCTTCCCAAAAAGTAAAGTAATGAAGATATCCCTTTTATTATTTTAAAAAAAATCCCCATACCAAGCCACAGAGACACAGAGAGCATCTTATTTGATTGTTTAATAAAAAAATTAAAGTGTACAACTCAAATATTCTATACTTCTTTTACTGTAAGACTTTCTTTGATTAATTTTCAAAAAAACCAGAATAACCAGGGGGAAAAAAATCAAGCAGATATCGACCGCCGGAAAGCATAAAAAAAAGCCCCTCTGCAAAGGGGCTTCTCTATTTAATAAAATAACTCTCTTTTATAATTTTTTCATCTGCCGCCGCAGGTTCTGTAATTCCTGGGTGGCTTCCCGGTTTTGAGGATCCAACTGCACAATTTGCAGGTAATATTTTTCTGCCTGTCCATAGCGTCCCAGACTGCCAAAGATTCTGGCCAGCACCAGCAAAGTCTCGGGATCGTTCGGTTTCAGTTCCAGCCGGGTTTGATATTCACTTAGCACTTCATCGATAATGTTGACATAACGGTATTCTTCCCCCAATCGTGGTGTTCCGGCAAAATAAGATGGTTCTATCTTAACCACGTCCTTAAAATATTTGAGGGCTTCCTGATAATTGCCTTCTCTTTCATAATAGCGCCCCAGCCGCATATAGGCCCGAACCAGACCCGGATTGTAATCCAAAGTCATCCGGTAAAAATATTTCGCGCTGTCCGCGATTCCTAAATTCTCATAGGTTAAGGCCAGGTTAAAAGAGGCCTCAAAAAAGGAAGGTTCGTAATGGATAGCCTCACGGTAGGCGTGAATCATTTGATGGTAAACCTCATCTGAGGCAAGTGTCCGGTCACTCCGCAACTGCCGGAGATCATCTGCCAAACCACTGCCCTTTCCATTTGATTCAGATGAATACCGTGTTTCCAAAATTTCCAGATACGAATCTACAATCTCTTCCAGGGCACCTTTTTTATAATATGTATTTCCCAGGTTAAAATAAGCGGTTGAAAAATCCCTCCGAATCGAGGTGGCTTTATTATATTCGTATATGGCTTCATCAAAACGCTGGATATTATAGTAACACTCTCCCAGCGTATTATGGGCATTATAATTATCAGGATCCAGTTTTAGGGTGGTACGAAGTGCCTGGATCGCCGTTTTGTACCATCCCCTTTTAATATTGGCCAAAGCAATCTGATAATAGGTTGGCGCATAATTGGGATTTATCTCGGCAGATTTATCCAGATATTCCAGTCCCTTTTTAAGTGAATCCATCCGGACATATACCCGCCCCAGATAATATAAAGTTCGGTCGTGATCCGGATAATATTGAAGGACATTTTCAAAATTCTGAATCGCCTTATCATACCGGCGCTGCAGATAATAGATGACTCCCAGTCCATAATACGGTTTATAGAACCGGGCATTTCTACTGATTACGATCTCAAATTGATTGATGGCCTTCGAATACTGATCGAAATTAAAGTAAATCACGCCAAGGTTATATTGGGCCTCCCAAAAATTGGGGTCTTCCTGAATGGCGCTGTTAAACAGGGCTGCCACGGTTTCCATGCTCGCACCACGTTGAAATTCGGTATAGGCTTTACAATAATTTCGAAATGCTGATATGGAATTTGTGGCGGAGCGAGCCAACATCTGCCGCTCTCCTTCGGGTATGGAAATCACCAGCACATTCATGGTTTCCAGGATCGCATTTTCAAAGAGACCGAAGATGTTCTCTACATTATCCTGGTAAGTTTTATTAAAAACATCGGCACCGGTATAAGTGCTGACTACCCGGTACTTTACTGTGAGGGTATTTCCGTTTACCTCATAGGAGCCGGCAATTAAAACATCCGCACCGGTATCTTTGCCCACCGCAAAGGCTTTCCGCACAGTGAGATCCGATTCAGACTTAATCCCGTTTTCATTTAAAATCCGGACGAGGGTCTCTTTTTCAAAAACGTGGATTGAGCTCAGGTTTTCGAGCTTGTCATATAAAATTTCTTCAATCCCACGGGAGACCCACTGATACTCAGCAGAACCGGTATTGGGAAAAGGGAGGATAGCCACAAATCTTTTACCCTGGGCAAAGGAAGTTGAGGTAACTCCAAAAAGTAGGGATAGAAAAAAGAAAATAATCAGGTTTAAATACTTCTTGTTAATCATAGCTATATACCATCTCGCCATTTATCGATCAATTATTTCAAAATTTTAATCTTTTTTGAACTCCATAACCTTAATTAGAATCGAATTCTTTTAAAGAATTTTAAGTTTGATATTTAAATATTGAATGACTGATATCACCTTGGAAAATAATATTTTTTTCAATTTGGCTACAAACAATCGATTCTAAAATCTGTTGTGAAGTCCATTCTTGACTAAAATAAAAAGATTTTGAAAAATTGCCAAATCTTTTTAAAGTTATATCAATAAAAAATTTAGAACTTTCTCAAAATTAAATAAGTTTCACTTTCTTAAAATATTCAGCATCTGATTATTTTTCGATGACCGTGATTTTAAATTTAAGATAACCCGGGATTCACTTAATCCATATGGACAGAACATTCATCTACTGGGGCGCATTTATCATCTATAGTTTGGTGGTGATTGCGGTCGGATTTTACATCTACCGACGCGACCGTAAATCCGGCCAGGAATACGATAATCAGTCCTATTGGGCGGCCGGAAAAACTCTCTCCGGCTGGGCTTCCGGTCTTTCGATTTCCGCCAGCATGATGTCCATTAGTTGGTCCTGTGTCTACGGGGTACAACTTTTTTACTGGTACGGCGTCGGTGGTGCCTGGTTACTTATTATTCCCTGGCTGGTTACCATGGCTGGTTTTTTTCTGCTTGCACCACTTTTTCGAAAAATGGAGATCTTTTCCCAGCCGGAATTGCTGGAAAAACGATTTGGTAAAAAAGTCCGGCAATTTTTAGCGGTGCCCCTGATTTTTGTTTTTACTACCTGGGCCGGTGCCGAGATTTATGCCGCCGGAATTACCATTGCACCCTTTCTCAATATTTCAGTACCCATTACCGTGTTCATTATTGCTCTGGTGGTTTCCCTTTATTCGTTCACCGGTGGATTCAAAGCGGTGGTATCCACCGATAAAATCCAATTTGCCCTGGTGGCTATTTTTATTCTTACCATAGCCATCGTGGGGATTGGTGCCGCTTTCAGCATTTCGGATTTTCGCTCGTTCTGGTCGGTTGTCTCGAAACCACCGAAAATGCACCAGGAGTGTTCAATTTTCTTTTCGCCCGGCATCGCTCTGATACTGATGACATTTTTCGCCTATTTACCGGGTTGGTTAGTGGAAACAGATGTCTGGATCCGGCTGCAGGCAGCAAAAAGTAATCGCCATGCCCGACGGGGCGTCCTGATCGCTTCCCTGAATTCCTTTATTTTTGTGGGCTTGCTCCCGCTTATCATCGGACTTACCGCATTATATCTTTATCCTGCGGCTGAAGGGAATATACCTGCCCGATTAAATGATGGCGCATTGATTTTCAGTGTGATGATGCAGGACTTTACCCCTTTATGGCTAAATGCCATTTTGGGAATCGGTTTAGTCGCGGCGGCCATGTCCACAATCGACACCTGTGGAAATGTGGTTGCCTTATCTATCTCGTACGATCTGGTAGAACCCCATCTTCATTCCAGAATAAATTCTGACAAATTGAACACCATTGCCCGTTGGACATCGGTTTTTGCGATTTTTCTGGCCTTTGTTTATGCCCTGTTTACTGAATCCCTCTGGGATATTTTCTATCTTTCTTCAGGCGTACTTACTACCACGGTATTCTTGCCGGTAATTGCTTCCTTTTTGCCCGGCGCAAAAACCAGTCAGGTGAAACTTGCCATTATCTTAGGCTTTGCCGGGACAATAATTTTCTATTTTCTGGAGATCTTCGGATATCTGAAAAATATCGAACCGGCAGGAATTGCCGAAACCGGACTGGGCTATATCATTTTAGGATTTATCGCCAGCGTATTGGGATTTATACTGGGAGGGATATTAAAGAAAAAGGCAATTATAGAATAAACTTCCCGGAAGCATGAAGCTTCCGGGAAGTTCTATTTTTAACGGGTGAAAATTGCCTTTGCTTGTTTGGCAGCTTCCAGAGAAATCGTTGTCGGATTCATTCCCGTATACTGTCCTTTATATTGAGCAGTATTTATAGCGGGTATACTTGAACCAAGCACCTGGTTAATCTTCTCAATAAATTTGTTCGCCACCAGCGCATAACCGCCGCTATTAGCATGCACGCCATCCAGACTGAAAGCCGTGTTAGCCGGATCAAAAAATACAAATTTTCCAGAATACCCATCGACACCAGTCATATTTAAATCATTCAGAAGACTTCTTATATCAACCAAAGGAATTCCCTTGGCTGCTACTATACCATCGATTATCTGGTTGAAAGCTCCTACAGCATCAGAAATTTTTGTTCCTTCACTTGAAGTAATAGTCAAATTCCCTGGAATTGGAACACCACTGGGATTTAATCCATTTGACACCATTGCCGAATCAAGCTGGTGAGCATAAGCAGCTGCCACAGGGGGTGGTAAATGAGCGGCATTCCGCAGCACAGAATCAATTACAGCTGAATCAGGTACACCTAAACCAGTTGCTTGATATTCACTCAAGAATGGTAAAAGTACATGCTGAACTGGGCTTCCGCCTGTTAAAACGCCTTCATCAGCTAAAAGTGGCAGATACAATCCAAGAGTTGTATCAAATAATATTGGAGTAAAAGTAGCATCAAAAACTACGGGTACCGGGGTGGTAATACCTAAAGCTGGAATAGTCTTATAAATCAAGCCATCTAAAAGATTCACATAAGGAATATCCGTTACATTAGGAATATTTGCCATAAAAATTGCGAGCTGACCCGGAGGTCGGATACTGGCCAAATCCGTTAACAAAGTCGCATACATATTACCAAAATTAGTTGGATCTGTAATCTGGGTCGAATCGCCACCATTCAAAGCAGCACCAAGCACATCATTATTCCCAATCCATAAAAGAATCATGGTTGGTTTCAATAATTTTACCTGTTCCCACATGGTGGTATTACCAAAATTGGGATTGCGCAGAATCAGATCGAAGAAAGGATTTCCACCAGTGCCATTTACCGTATTCAGAGCATCATTTAAATCCGCACCGGGAACACCCAGGTTATCATACGGACGGGGGAGCAAAGCATTTCTTAAAAGTGCCATCGGATTGGTATAAGTCCCTCTCGGTTCAATTGACCCGGTTGCCGGATTAAAATCCAGAACACCGACTCCGGGCGTGCTGCTTATTCCGGGATCCGCAATAAGTGGCTGCTGGAAATCATCTGACACACCCATCTGTTTCGCAATCAAATAGGGGTAACTGGTCATCTGGAATTCTTCCACCAGTCCGGCAGATTGAAATCCGGCGGTGAGACTGTTACCGATGGCAACCATCTTGGTCAATGCCAGATCACCCTGGGTAACACCTTTAATATCAGGTTGGGTTGGATTCTTGAGTGTACAGGAAAAAACAACCAAACCAATTATAAGTACAAATAGGATATATTTTTTCATATTTATTCTCCTGAAATTATCAAATTGATTCACTATTATTTAATGGAATATCCAAAACTAATAAAATACAGATTTGCATTGGAATTATATGTTCCATTAAAACCATTATCATTCTTTCCGACACCGTCTTCGACAGTGGTACGCTCGCCAATATCAACATACATATAGCCGCCATCCACTCGGAAATTTCCATTCTTATAGCCAATACCGACGGTATAGTCATTTCGGGTATCGTCCGGTAATAATGGACTTACGGACTCAATTGGTTGCGGAGTTTTGTCGTAAATATACCCTACGCGCAAGGATACATTTTCGGTCAGTTCGTAGTGCGCCCCAACCCGGAGTTGAATTGAATTCTCATAATTTTCCGCTAATGTCTGATTCAGCCTAGAATCATCTTTGAATTTCAGGCTTATCTCTTTAAAAACATCCCATCCATACCAGGCAAAATCAAATTCGGCGCCTAATTTTTCCAGAATCATATAATGGATACCAGCAACAAAATAATTTGGGAAATCAATTTCTGTGCTTACTTTCTGGTCTATCAGAATTCCCTGGGCAATAGCAAGAGTACTGGCATCCAGATTATCATAAAAAGTGAATTTTGCATCGCCATCATCTACTTTGTTATTGATTGAATGACGATACATAATGCCTAAGCCGAGTCGATCTTTCTGGTACATTAATCCGGCAGTGAATCCTACACCAATGCTGCTGGTGCCTTTCAGATCGGCTTCACCAACTTCAGTACCGGTTCCCGGGGCGGTATTAAACAGTAAGGCATTCCGTTTTAATTCTAATTTGGTGATCACCAGATCCGGTCCAACTGCAAAACTTAATTCCGGCATTAGTTTATAGGAGACAACCGGAGTAATATAATATGATTCCAGGGTAGCATCTTTAGAGATTGCTCCACCGGGGAAATCATCCCCCCAAGCCAAACCCAGACCGAAAGGATTAGTGAGACTGATTCCAGCGGCAATCTTTTCAGAAAATCTGTGGGAAATAAAAATCCCAACCGGCGGAAAAATTTGTTCCTTAGCATCATAAACAGTATCGCCAAAATAAGGTTTTGCACCGACAAAATTTGCGGCCGGATCAATAATAGTAACACCGCCATAGAAGTTAGTCCCCTCCAGGAATCCTAGACCGGCCGGATTATAAAATAAAGTGGATGCATCATAGGCCTGGGCGGTAACGGCATTCCCCATACCGACTGCCCGGCCCCCGAATTCTCCCAGTCCGAAGCCTGCCCCATAGGCTAATAAAAAGGGAAACAGGCCAATAATAATGACCAGTGACATTTTGTGCATAGTACCTCCTAAGTCATACTCTTAAGTTTAGATGAGTTATTTGGATGATTCCTCTTTTGGTTTACGAGTCTAAGAAAAAAGAACAAAAAAATCAAGATTAAAAAATTCAGGGCCAAAATTTTAAGATTTGACAATTTTTCAATTAATCTTGCAGGCCAAATATAGGAAGGGTATCTTTTACAGAACATTGACTGGAGGTAACGATGAAACTTCTTTGTATCATACTGATAGTTTTACCTTTTTCATTTTTATGGTCTTCGGGAAATTTTAAAAGTGCCTCAACCTGCGGAGAGTGCCATGAGGAGATTTTCCAGGAATGGAAGATATCTATGCACGGAAATGCCTCAGTACAAAACGATCCTCTTTTCCGGGGAATGTTCGAGTGGGCGGTAACGGATAGCGAAGGTAAATTGAAGAAAAAATGTATTGTTTGTCATTCACCCATGTCCACTGTTTTCCAATCCGATAATCCGGACGAAAGTTTTAATCAGGAAGGCGTCACCTGCCAGTTTTGCCATTCTGTGAAAGAAATTCAGGCATACCACTCCGCCAATGATATGGAAATCGACCTGACCACCGTTTACAGCGAAGCACCGGCGGAAGAGAACAGTGCCCATCCTGTGGCGCATCGCGAATTCTTCAGCAAAAGTGAATTTTGCTTACCCTGCCATGCCGAAATGAAAAATCCCGCGGGTATAGAGGTATGCTCCACTGGTGATGAATGGCGGACTTATCTGGAACAAACCCAGAAGCAATGCCAGGATTGTCATATGGAATCTTCCAACGGACATCCCTCTCATCTATTTGCCGGCACCCATAATGGTGAATTACTCACCAATTCCGTCTCTCTGGAATTACTTTTCGAAGACGAAACCAAAGAATTATCGGTTGTAGTTACAAATACCGCCGCAGGACATGCCCTGCCTACCGGAACACCCTTAAGAATGGTATATTTGAAAGTTAGCGCCTTAGACCAGACAGGAAATCTTTTATGGGAAAACTGGACGGATAATCCGATTCAGGAGGATAAAAATGCCCTGTTCATGAGAATCCTGGGCGATGCCGATGGCAATGGTCCCGTTCCACCCTGGCGGGCAACCCAGACTTTATACGACCGACGTCTGTTGCCCAATGAACCTGTTACCGTAAGCTATAAAATTCCGGAAGAAAATTTATATATTGTGGAAGTTTCTCTGTTTTATCGGTTTGCACCTGAAATGATTTTAAAGAAATTGAATATTACTGAGGAACACTACACCCAACCGCGTCTTTTAGTGCAAAAGGGAATGAAAATAGCGAGATAATATATAATTAAGTTGAAGTATTATTCGGGGACTTTGACGTTTAGAAATTGCGGGTAATCCTAATATAGGAGCCGTTGTACCTCAGCTTTTCTCCGGAAAAATCCCGCTGGTAATAATCAACTCCTGCCGCAAAAGTTAATTTGTACCAGGAAGTTAATAGTTCGGCCCGGAAGGTGGTCAAATTCAGATCTATTCCCCTTCCCTGCTGAAAGCGATATCCGCCATCAATTTTAAATTGCCATCTTCTCGATATCTGATAAAGGAATCTTCCGGTGAGATCATTAAATTTTTGACTTTCCTGGTCAAAAGTGTATTTGTAATTCCGGGAATTGAAGGAAAGAATTCCATTTAATCTATTAAAGAACTGTCGGGTCAGGCTGATGAAATATCTTTTTGAATGGAAAGGAATGATGTTACTGTTATAATTTTCATACTCGAATCCTGCCGATAAAAATCCCACTGAGCTTCTAATACCGTAAGTGTGCTGGGTAACATATTTCAAAATACTTTCATTGGGATTCTCAATACTATTATAATCCTGGTCAAAATACCGGAAGTGAAATTCGATCAGGTTATTGAAAAACGCCAGATTGGCACTAAAATTATTGTTCCAGGTAGCGAATTTATAGGATCGCAACTGGGTAGCGGTGTAGTCCACATAAACTGTCTGCCCATCGGGAATCTGCCCCCCGGGCAGCCGCTGAATCTCAAGATAATCTGCCCGCCTGATTAATAGATAGTCAATGTTCTTCTGATAAATAATCGTTCCGGTCTGGTCGTGAACAACCACTGAGTTGAGATCTACAAATGGATTCTGCAGCAGAATTGTTTGCCCATCCACCAGCCGCAGCTCCTCATTAAAAACTGTCAGCAATCCCGGCAGACTGGAATGGTTTTGATATCGCTTCCGAATATCATAATTGAGAATTAAAAATCCTGCCGGGATTTTTTTCCGATAGTTAAAGGCCAGTCCCGCAGTGTTCAGTAACTCCTTGAAAGCAGATTGATTCAGATAGGAATATTCGTAATATATCTGACTTTGCAGGCTCAAAAACAGCTGATGTTTTAACCGGAGATCCACATTATGCTGATTGGAAGTGAATGATGTCCTCTTGAACCAGGAATATTGATAATTCCCTAGGAATTGTAAATCTTCATGCAACTGCACTCCGGTATTTTCGAAGATCTGAAACCGATCGAAATCGTCACTTCCGGTTTGATGATAGTACCAGATGAATGAATTAAAACTGTTTCTCTGATTATTATCGAAGTAGAATCTGTCCCGCAAGCTGAAGTCGGAAACCTGATTATCAATTTGGATGTCATCGCCATATTGCCGACTATAATCGTTATAGGAGGCTTGTAACTGATGATTGTCCAATCCGTAAAATGATTTTCGAAAATCGCCCTGAACTGTTTGCCGCTTATTAGTAAACCTTCGGTCTGTTTGAAGCTCATTTTGCCGCCAATTCTCGTTCATATACCTTACCGTGCCTGGGATTATCCTATTCCGGAAGGATAAGGAACTACCAAAATCTGTCCGGTAGGTTTCGATATTGGTCAGCAATTCCCGATTTACGTAGCTGTGATTCAAATTGGAGAATACCGATAAGGATAGGGGTCGTTGGCTGAAGAATGAAGCACGGACATAACCCTTTTCGGCAGTTTGAGTTTCGGACCGGTCCGGTATGACCAGATAATTATCTTTGCGGCTGCCCGGCTGATATTCCAGATCGAGATCGAGCAGAAGAAAATTGGGATGCCAGACGTAGCTCTGGGATCGCAGGAGAAAAAGTCCCCGGAGCAGAGATGTTTTGGGCCGCTCGGTCAGGTTCGATTTTAAAATTGTTTCCTGAGACCGGTACTGACCCTCCAAACTAATCGCACCATTCAGCGAAACCTGATTCCACAATCCACCGGGAGTACCATTAATCTGGGCAAAACCCAGCGAACCGAAACAGATCAGGTGAAGAATTATGATTAAGTATTTTTTAAACATCCCAATACCAGATTCTAAACTCATTTTTAGTTAAACAGAGTTTCATCTTCTCCGCCATGCGGATTATGACACTCGATGCAATCTGTGCTCCCAATTTCACTGTGCGTCTCCCCCGACATAAGTACTTCCTGATCGTGGCAATCGAAACACAGTTGTTGTCCGGATTGAACGAGCAAATCTTTATTTGTAGCAAAATGCGGTTTATGGCAGGATAGACATTCTCCTCCTTCAACCGGTGCATGCAGATAGTCGAAGGTTTCGCTAAAGTTTTCATGGCATTGGTAGCAGAGTTCCGGAACCGGTTCAATCAGCATATTTGACTGTTCGGCACTATGGCAGGCATCACATGCCCTTTCCTGATAGATAGCATGAAAATAGTATTGCGGCTCACTGCTCCTTCTGCTTTCGTTCGTACCTGCATCCTGATCAACCACTTGATCCGAAGAGTCTGCAGCGACCAAATTGGCCTGATCCGGATTCTTTACCCCATCAAAAAAGAAAGATAAGACCCTGTATTTCGTGGTGGAGGAGCATTGCAAATTTAGCAGCAAGAGGAAACTCAAAAGAAAAATGTGGTATCTTTTTAAAACCATTCATAGTCCTGGTTACAAGATGAGCAAATCCCTACCTGGGTTCAATGAAACCGTACACACTTATTTTATCAGGTCCATATTGATTGGAAACGTAAATCAAATATTTTAAGCTAAACCGCTTATCCACATAATTCCGGAAATAGTCCAGATTGTCGTAATCAACAGCCACTTTGGCCGGAAGCCACATGTTACCCGGGCTTTTATAACTGCCTCCGAAAAACATTAGTAAATTCCCATCAGCATTAAAAATCTGGGTGTTCTCGAAGCCGGCGTCAGTCACATATAAATTTTGACTCCGATCCACTGCAATACCTTTTGGCCGGACAAATTGACCAATACTTTTTCCGAAGCCTCCGATGGATGATAAATATTCTCCTGCCAAATCATAAATTTTGATTTTAAAATCACCCAGATCACTGACATAGATTTTGTTTTCAGTGACAAATAAATTTGTGGGAGAAAAAAGATATCCCGAATGCTGGGTAGAAGATTCGGGAAATGAAGCAACTTTTGACAGGGATGATCTGTGGTAAATTTCTATCTTTTTAGCAGATAAATTACAGATATAAATTTTATCCTTTAAGATAGCAACATCTGTTGGTTTGAAATTCTCCGAATGACCAATACTGGCTACATATTTATTCTGATCATCAAAAATAACGATTTGACCCCTTTCCGAATCTGCCACATAGAGGTACCCTTTTTCGTCAACTTCACAGTTTATCGGTTTTTTCAGCTGTCCTTGTCCCCGTGGAACAAAATAATCGAAGGTTTTTTTCTCCAGATCGATAATTTCCAGCCCACCTAATATTGTATCACAAATGTATATTTTACCTCTGGAAACTGCGATACCATATGGCTTGATAATAGGTTTGCTTTCCTCTTCACCAAGAATATACTTCAGGATTCCCGATCGCTTTCCGGTAATATCGGTTGAAGTACTGATACGGGTTAAGTACTGGATTCTGGGTGTATCCGGCGGCGCAGGAAAAAATATGGATTCCTCCGGATTCGCTGGCGCTTTTTTATCTGCATAAACCGAAGCAAGAAAAACAAAACAAATGGCAAAAAGGGTTACTCCGATTTTTTTTACTATCATCAACTTTCTCCGGCAATTTGTGATATGGGATTGTACCGGTATGGATACAATCTCCTTATCACATTACAATTAATTTTACAAAGTATGGCAGGTTAAACAGAGCCCACTTTGCGCGTTTGATTTTATAAGCAGATTATCAATTCCGCTGGAATTATGCACATCATGGCAGGAAGCACACTGGACCTTATGCCCGATCAGCAAATCCTGATCAATGGTTCCACCGAGCCCGGAATTGGTAATAGTAGGGTCTGCCAAACCTCCATCTGCCAGGGCCAAGGCAGCATCGTAGGTGAAGGAAACCGGGTGATCGTCGCTTAAATCGGTCCCGATGAGGGTGGAACCGGTCAGAAAAAATGTGCCGGATGTATTCCCGCCAAAATTGTCAACCGCCACCGTACCATCATGACAGCTCAGGCACAATTTGGATGAGGCATCCGGTTGGCCAACCGTGGCATTCATACTGGCACTACTGTAGGGCGTAAAAGTTGCCACGGTGAGCTGATGATTCCATAAAGGCGCATCCTGAACCGTCACATCCGTATTGTGCGGACCATGACAGACGATACAAATCTGACCGGTGGTATTCCAGGAGGCCGACGAAAAATCATGGGCGGATCCAACAATGGTTTGTCCTAGTCCGGAGGACATAACCACTATCAGAAAGAGAAAAACCAGGTTAAGACTAAAAAACGTTTTCATAATTCCTCCTTAAATAGATGAAAGATTTTATAATATTTTTAGATCATATTTAATCGGGCTATTTCCTCTCAGTTTATATACTCATCATTCCGATCCATCCCGAGTTAGTAGGATTCCGGGCTATGATTTTCTCCATGACATCGCAGGTAGCATTGACCGGAATAATTACCCAAATCGACAAATTCCAATCTGCCGGTCTGCGGGTCAGGAGATACTATTGAAATATCGAAATTAATTAGGTGCGTATTATTTGTGGTAGTCCCCTGAGAACTGCTTATGCCATGTGGATCATGACAGGCATTGCAGGGTACATCCTCACTAATGATGTGCAGGCGATGGATCCGACGGGCAAACTGTCCTGCGCCATCGATAATGGTGTTCCGGTTATGGCATTCGTAACACAACCGGTAATTCTGATAGGATTCCGGAGTATTATCTGCGGTTTCATACTGAAATTTTAAGATATGCGGATAGATTGAGCCATGGGGCCCGGATGGCGAACCTGTCCCATCACTGGCATGGCAATCCGAACAATAGATAACGCTTGTCTCGGTCAATGGGGGAATCAGGCTGGGACAATTGGGATTCTGACCCGGACCTTCCACCGGATGATAAGAAGGATTCCCTAAATCAAATTCCAATCTGACATTATTCTGTTCAATTTGCCGGGTGGTTGGACTGGCAGGTTTATCCGGGCTATCCGCATGGCATCGATAACACAATTCATATTCATATAGAATCGCTTCTACTCCGTTACCATTGGTATCCACGCCTTTTACACCCTCAATAAATCCGTTGGCATCGGGCGCACTGGCTGGGAAATTCCGGCTGGCATGCGGATTATGGCAATCCTCACATTCCACATGGCGTGTTTGCACAACCGCCGGTTCTTCGGGATCGTGGATCTGATTATAAGCAAAAATATCGTGAATATACAATTTAGCGAATTGCATCTCAATATTCGCAGAAGCCACATTTCCATTATGGCAAATCAGGCAATTGCTTTCTTCGGTTACAAAGTTGATCAGGCGGGGATGACCACCGGCATTATGAGGGGTATGGCAATTTTCACAGGCGTTTTCCGAAACGGTTAAATAGGAAGTATGAAACCAGGGATTACTGCCCGTACCATTCCAGGTGGCAAGAGACAAATAATGACTGGCGTTATTCCAGTAATCCGGCTGGTGACAGTAGAGACATAAATCCGAATATTGATTTGTGGCGACCAGAAAATTATTATATATATTCTGATGTGGATCGTGGCAGGCCGTGCACTGCAGCATCTGATTTTCTAACCGAACCAGACCGGTGAGTACGGAGGGATCGACCAATTCTCCGTCAGCAGAAGCCAAAGAGGCATTATAAATGAAGGAAACCGGATGGTCGTTCGATAAATCCGTGGTTAAATTTGTGTTTCCACTTGGCAGATTGGTAATCCCGCCACTAAACATAATCGGGGAAGACCGGCTGAGTACATTTCCCAGGGCGATGGTCCCATCATGACAGGAAAGACACAACAGCGATGCTCCGGTGGGTTGCCCGGGAACGGCCTGGGCAGTTGAACTGGTGTACAGCGTATAATTGAACCCGGGATCCGGTCGGTTCCACAGCGGTTGCCTGGGACTGGAGCTATGAGGTGTGTGGCAAAATATGCAGATTTCATCTTCACTGCTCGCCCTTATTGTGCCCGGTCCGCTTACCGATAAATTATGTACCGTATTCACAATGGACTGTGCAGACAGCAACTGAATCAAAAAGAATAAGTTAATAAAGAAAATTAATCCATTAATTTTCACTATCACCTCTGGTTATCAGTTGAAACACCTGGATCCGGGCATTATAACTGTCTGCAACATAAATTCGGTCTCGATCATCAATATAAATCCCCATGGGTAACCAGAATTGACCAGCCTCACCCCCCTGCTCCCCGAAATTTGACAGGTAATTACCCTGGGAATCAAAGATCTGAACCGTATGAAAAACCGCATCTACCACATAAATATTTCCATAGGAATCGGTGGCAATTCCTTTGGGCCGGGCAAAATAACCTGTGGCATCCCCGGCTTCACCGAAGACCGATAACAACCGGCCCTCTTTTGAGAATATTTGAACCCGGAAATTCATCGAGTCAACGATATAAACTGTTCCCCGCCTATCGATCCAGATGAAGGTGGGAAAATTAAATTCACCCGGATCAACACCCCGGGTACCAAGATGCCTGATAACTTCACCGGATTTGTTCAATATAACAATCCTGTGCCGACCTGTTTCAGCTACCCAAACCTCATCCGTCGATTCCAGATAGGCAATTCCGGTAGGTTGATTGAGATTGAGCGTGTCATTCAGTAAGAGCAATTTTGGATCATTTACCCGGAAGAAATAGATTTTGTTCAGGTAGGAATCAGTAAAATATATCAGATCTTCCGCCCCTCGGCAGACACCGACCAGAGAAGGAAAATTTGTATTGTATTTAAGCAGCTCAATCTCCTTTTCAGTTTGATGACTGAAAACGATTTTTTCAAGACCCTGGTCTAATATGATCCAATTTTGAGCATCATACGTGGTAATCCCCACCGGTCGAATCAACTGAAAATCATCTATTCCAAATAAAAAATTTAAAAACCGTCTGGGCAGGTTATCCTTATTTTTAAAATCTGAAGAACCGGAAAACTGGGAAATCCATTGAATCTTTGGTTTTGCAGATTTTTCATCTTCCCTGATAATCTCCTTGTTTTGAGCATGCAGAAATTGGTGAAGCATAATAACAGCAGGAAAAAAAATCAACCCAAATATGAAAATGTGTATAAATATTATTTTGGGTTTTCCATTCATATAATTCTTTCTACTAAAATCTACCAACGAATCCCTTGAACGGTTAAAAAATCGACAATGACTTAATTCGTAAAATCTGCTAAAATTGTTTATAGTTTATAAAAGCAAAAGATACAGTCAGAGATTTATTGGCTAATTTGATGATAAAATAATATCATTAAATTTATTCTGATCTTTCAGGTTGGAAATCAGGGCTGTGGGATGGTACTTTTTTAATTCCTCAAATTTCATGTGCCCGGTAGCCACGGCAAAGGAGCGAAGATGATTGGCCTGGGCACATTTGATGTCATTGGCACTGTCGCCAATGATCCAGATATCCTTTTTATCAAAAAAACAGTTAAAGTATTTTTCCGCTCTTTGGATAGCGAAGGGTGGGAGGTATTCCCGTTTTAAAGCATCATCACCGAATGCGCCTACCGGAAAGTAATCAATGATCTTATTTTTGGCCAGTTTAATTCTGGCTCCCGCTTCCACATTACCGGTGAGCAGGGCCAGGGCAAATCTGTCATCTTTATTAAGGGCGCGCAGAAGCGGTTTAACTCCAGGAAGAATTTGTACCACACTGTTATCTTTTAATTTTGTTTTAAGATTTTTTAAATACATCTCCAGTACGTTTTCGGTCATATCGGCCAGCATGGGTTCAATAGCGCCGTTTCTCCTAAGCAAGGTCTGGATAATACTCCGGTCCGTATTTCCGACAAAATCCGTAATATTCCATTGAATGGGGGAACCGATAACCCGGGACACCGCTTCTGCCATTAAACCAGCTGCCAGACCACCGGTTAATATCAATGTGCCATCGACATCAAAGAGCAGCAATTTTCTTTTCATAGGGGGTATTCATCCAGCGCAAAATATTAATATCCTAAACTTTTCAGCTTCATGGGATTTTTCCGCCATCCTTCCAAAACCTTTACATACAATTCCAGAAAAACGGGACGTTTCAGAAATGCTTCAATATCTATACGGGCTGCTTCGCCCACACGTTTCAAGGCTAAACCTTTTTTTCCGATTAAAATTCCTTTCTGAGACGCCTGATCCACATAAATAATAGCACTGATATAATCCTTCTTCCCCTTTCTCTGATTAAACGTCTCAATCTGAACATGGCAGGAATAGGGAATTTCTTCGCCATAGAAATTAAATATCTTTTCCCGAATAATCTCCGCCACAAAAAATCTTTCCTGCTGATCAGTAACCTGATCCAGCGGAAAATAGGGTGGACTGAGGGGTAGCCTTGCGACAATCTCTTTGAGCAGGATTTCCACCCCATCATTCTTTAGGGCGGAGACCGGGACAATTTCCGCAAATTTAAACTGCTTTTGATAATGTGCAATCAACGGTAAAAGTTGATCCCGGGGAAGTAAATCAACTTTGTTCAGGGCCAGGATAACCGGTTTTGCAATGGTCAGCACCTGCTGATCAACTTCGGTGAAATCCCGCTGCGGTTTGGCTGCATCCGCCATATAAACCAGGACATCTGCATCTTTGACCGCGGACTTTAAATAGGTCATCATGATATCCTGCAAATTATAGTGTGGTTCAATCAACCCTGGCGTGTCGGTAAAAATAATCTGATAGCTCTTCTCGCTTAAAATACCCAAAATCTTTTTCCGGGTGGTTTGTGGTTTGCGGGTTACGATTGCAAGTTTAAATTTCAAGAGCTGATTCAGTAAGGTGGATTTCCCTACATTTGGCCTTCCCACCAGTGCCACATATCCGGCGCGAAAATCTGCTGATATCTCCATTAACCTACCTTAATAATATAAAAATTTTAATAACCCGAAAATCAGAAGCTAATATATGCTGGAAAAAGTAGTGAGAAAAAATAATTATAAAAAGGTAGAAGTTTAAAAAAAATAAGATTTGTCTAATGAGTTAATGCAGTTGATTGGTGCACTTATTTAGTTTGCATGGTAAAAACACCATCCCAGGCTTCGGGAGGCGGGTTCTGTTTATATTCTCTCACCCTTTCAAGATAAAGCAGGGAAGGTCCGTCTTCCGGAACAACCTTTAAACAATACTCAAAACATTCTTCAGCCCTCTGCCAGTCCCGCTGGTGGTAGTAACGGACACCATTAACAAAAACCGGCAGCATCGTTCTTACATTTTCCCTGATTTTAGCTTCTCTCCGGGCAAGTACTTCCAGAACCCGAACCGGTTTTTCTCTTCCTTTTACCCGGATTAAATCGAGCGGACGGGAAACAACCACATCCTTGACCAATTTATAAGTATCCTCGCTGATCATGATATTTGTTTTATAGAGCTTATTGGCACCTTCCAACCGGGAAGCCAGATTTACCGCATCGCCCATTACGGTATAGTCGAAAACATTTTTTGAGCCCATGTTACCCACAATCATGTGGCCACTGTTAATCCCGATCCGGCAGGATAACCGGTTTATGACATCGGTATATTTGGACAGATTTAATTTGCTCAGCCGTTCCTGCATCTCCAGGGCAGCGAAGCAAGCCTTCACTGCATGATCTTCAAAGAAAACCGGTGCCCCAAATTCCGCCATGATCAGATCGCCTTCATACTTATCAATAATTCCATCATGCTTCAATATGACATCGGTCATTTCGGTCAGATAGGCATTAATCAGATGAACCAGTTCAGCGGGCTTTAACTTTTCGGATACCGAGGTAAAATTTGCCAGGTCCTGAAATACCACCGTGAGAAAACGTTCTTCACCACCCAACTGTAATTTCTCCGGATGGGCCAGCAGCTCCTTTACCACACTCTGCGGTACAAATCTTTCGAAGGCACCAATAATCATTTTCTTTTCCCGCTTGGTCAGTATGTACTGGTGCAGATTACTGGCGACAAAGCTAAAGGCCATAGCCATGGT
>CAYVKM010000012.1:0-5724 GCA_964452045.1 uncultured Calditrichaceae bacterium | reverse complement strand
GACAATTTTATCTTTAAAAACTCCACTTTGCAAAAGTGATTCATTAAAAAAATTCAGATCAAAATCACCCAGATCAAAAGTTGAATCATCAATAACCGAATCAAATGAATATTGTGGAAAGGTACCGGGAGGACCAACAAAATTAATCCGCATCATTCCTTCATTGGTGAGCGGCACCGAAATATTGGCCAGCCGGATCGAATCCCCGGAAACCACCGGTTTCTGATCGTCCGGAATATCCAGGTATTTCCGGATTATCTGAAGTCCAAACGAGGGTATTAATTCTTTCTGATGATACATTACGATCAAGTACTGCCGGTTTATACCATCGGGATCTGCCAGAATGGAAACCAGCCCCCAGGTGCTGTCTGCTTCACGAAAAATTGGAGCTGGTTCTACTAATTGTTGATATCTTTGTCCTACAATTTTTCCAGATAGGACTATATTCCCAAACTTCTTCATCACTTCCGCTAATTCCATATCGCTGGCCGGATTTTCTATATCCGGGACATCCAGTATGACGTCCATTCCCACTACCTTGGCACCGGCCATCTCCAAATTTTTTATCAGATGGGCATAGTAGGCTCTGGGCCAGGGCCAACGGGCGGATAGCGATTCAAAGGATTGATCGTCAATGGTAACTAAAACGATGGGTGAATCATCAATTTTCAGGGCACCACGCCAGGCAAAACGCCAATCGATCGTCTTCAACTCCAGGGAATGAATCGCGGGTATCATGCGAAAGAAAAGGGTAAGCAAAAACACTAAAATGATAATAGCAGCAACTGGTAGAAAATGATATTTTTTCATTCAGCAGTTTTAATAGTTTTAATTCAGAATAAATGAACAGTATTCAGATTAATTCGAGATTAAAAATTGTAATCATATCGGGCGCTATAAATCACATCATTATATTTCCGGTCTCCCGAATAGAGCAGAATATCTCCGCTCAAACCAATGGAGCCATATTGGGGAATTGAGTAATTGGCTCGCAAGGTAAAGTGATTTCTATTGTACTTGAAATCAGGTAGATCAGACAGCAGGTAGATCGAATTTACCGAACCAAAGCGTAGGTTTCCACTCAGGAACAGGCGATCCGTAGTGAATAAATTGGTGAATACATAACGGGCACCCAGTCCAAAAGTCGTTAAATCCAGTTTGCTTTCCGATTCGGTATCGACCCCGGTTTCGGTTTGCTGGATAATAAATTCCAGAATGGTTTCCAGCGGAAAATCGTACTGGGAACGTAAATTGAGCGCCAGGTAATTTGAACTGCTTTCGGCGTATTTGAAAATATCGGTCCGGTTATAACTTATCACATTCAGACCGACCCGGTGTTTCAGATTGATCAGATTAAAGCGGTATCCCGTGGCAAAATTTATCGAGTTGGTTTGATTATCTTCCGGACGGTTCAATATGGATTCGATTGAATCTTTGGAAACACCGTTATCCCGGGAGTAATTATTATACCCAATGGTGATTTCCGGTAAATTTCCCAGCGGGAAATAGGAAAGATTAACATTGAAGTTCCGGTTGGTGGTGGTGTGGCTTTTGTCATCCTGCAGATTATTATGATATTGACGATAACCAAGCGACAGGAATACCTGATTTTTTATCAGATTAATATTATCCACTACGTGAAAGCCCCGGTTATCGCGCAACAGATATGGTTGACCCAGACTATAATAATCTTCATCAACTGATTCATAAATAAAGCTGAAGTTGTTGTTGTAATAGCGCAAGATAAGTCGTGCCTGATAGGCTAATCCCGGCCGAACAATAAGGTATTGATTTACGGTGATAAATTTCTTTGCCAGATCATAATACTTTTCATCCAGATCATCAAAAACATTTTTCAGGGTGTCATACGGGATTGAACCGCCTTCGATATTCCGGTTATAGGCACTTGCCCCAATACTTCCTTCAAATACGACGCGCTGCTGATCAAAGCCCAGGAACAGATCGAGACCGGCAGCTGCGTTCTCTTTAGGATTTATCCCGTAATCTATACTACCCGGATCATCCTTTCCTCTTAAATAAGTGAGACCAACTTGAAAATTTTCACCCGATCCAAAGCTGGGACGAACGGAAAGAATATTTCGCTGGTATGTCCCGGGAAATGAATTTTCACTTTCGATGGCACGAATCGTTTTACCCGTAGCGAAATCCACATTCAGAAATTTCAAATATAACCGGGAGTAGACACCCCTTAAAAAAATATTCTGCATAATTAAAGGATGGATTCTCGGATAAGTGTCCCCAAAGTCCAATTCGAAGGATCGGTCATTCCAGAAAATTGCCCGGGCAAATCCTGAGTACCGGTTTACCGGTTGTCGATCCGATTTCTCCTGATTGCTTAAATACAGTCGTCCCCCAAACTGCCAGTTGTTATATATACCGCGCAGGGAGAGTCCGCTCTGATTATAGGCATTGGAATAATCCCCATCCCTTAGATCTTCCTGCCGGGTTTCGGCAAAAAACCGGCCACTCATATTCAACTCGTTTTCGGTTACCGGTAATGTCGGTGAGGCCAGACCGGTAAAGTACCATTCCCGGGAGGCCACAAGATTCGAGTTTTCATCAAACAGCTCCAGCCGGATCTTATGACGTCCTGCTGGTATGGTTTTCGGTGCGAAACTGATAAAATCGTTGTATTTCAGAAGGTACTGCGAAACATCCCAGGTATCCAGATACATTTTGGTCTTTTCGATATCTACATCGGAGGCAAACTGGGTGAACGATGCGGTTATGACCACATCATTCGACATAATCTGTTCATCAGGCTCAGGACTGATGATAAAGATCTGCTCATCATAAGTTCGGCCAACCTGGATAGCGGTTTTCAGTAAGGGAGTGGTTGGTGTACCTGAGGGATAGGTTTCTGCCGATCCATCCAGATAGGCAATTCTAAAATAATATTCGAGCATTTGGCCATCTTTTTTTCCCACATCGATTTGGGCATAATATGAGAAACCCTCATTGCCCATTCTCAGCATATCGAAACGACTTTCACCGACCCAGCGATAGAACACATTTACCTCCCGGACCGGAACTCCGGAAAAATTATTAATGGTAAGTTCGATGGGAAGCGTATTGCTTGCCCTTAATATTTCGGTGGGACTATATTCAATACTTACCGATTCTCCACTAAAAATATTTAAAGAATATATCAGAATGAAAAGAACGCTGCCGATTAAAATCCGTTGTAGATATTTCTTCATAGTCTTCTCCATCTTTCCTTTATCCGAAAGAAAATTTTATTACAAACCCATATCTTACTGGAAAATGATTAATCTTAAATAATTGAAACTATAAACTATTTTGCGATCAAATTTTCTAGTACTTTCTGAACAAGAATAATTTTTATTGTTCCTGATAATCAATACGCATTCGCTTCACCTGACCATCCGCATCCATGAATTCGATTTCCAGGGATTTCAGTCCCTCAAAACCCTCTTCCCAGATGGGTATCTCACCGGATTGGGTCAATCGAATCTCCGGCAATTCTGAAGCTGAAGTATAAATTGCCGTTTGTCCCGCCTTAAGGAGAACCTTGCCGGCCGAATTTGATAAATCAATTAACCCCTCCAGGCCAATATAAATTGTCCGGCCATCGGAGAGCTGTAAAGTCCACCATTGGGTTCCCTTGACAGAGGCGACTGAGGTAGGTGTGGTAACGGTAAAAGATCCCCGTGGTTTAAACAGACTGGTAAAAAAAGTGCCGATCTCAACAATGATGTTTTTATTGATATGTTCTTCCTCCCGCTTTCCTTCGATAACACAGGTGGATTTTTCTTTAATCCGAAGCAGACTGGCATCATCAATAAATTTAATGGCACAGAAAGAGACTTCCTTGGTGGAAATCTTGTCCCCGTCGAACAGGACGGTTCCCTTCTTCACTTCGCGCGATTTGGTTTCATCTTTTCGCAATAAGCTTACTTCACCTTTATCCTTGATGACCACGGCAACCGGATCTGCACAAAATGCCAGCGTTATAAATAACAAAATTAGTAAAATAATGAACGAATAATTGTATTTGTGGACCATGAGGACCTCTCTGTAATTTTGTTATTGAACAACTACATTTTTTATCTCAGCCTGTTTATCCTGAATCTGAGTGGCAAGCCGCATAAGCGTTTCAACTTGAACAGGCACACCGTTTAAAAGAATATTCCCATCCGGATCATATCCCTGCAGTTTCGACATATACAGGTCGTACTTATCCCCGAGAATCTGTCTCAGGTATCTTAATATCATATCCACATCGGCCTGAGCACCTGCAAGCTCAGCAATTTTGAATTGGTAAATATCACTTGGCAATACCGTCTCCCCTGAATTGGTGGGGATAATAGCCTCCACGTACCAGTAGTAAGTATTTCCCGGCTCCAGGGGACGAACCGCACCAACGCTTTGACCCACCAGGTTTCCCGCTTCATCATAAAAAAAGAGGGGGTCCGATTCAGCAGGATACTGAAAAAGATTATTGGGATATCTTTCCAGATGTAGTATCGGATCCCGACTGAGCACATCCTGTACGGACTTGTCCTCATATTTGCGATAGATATACAGATTAAACTGACTGACATCAGATTGCCAGTAAAAATAGGGAAAGGTAGTTGGTATTTCAGTCAGAACAGCATTGCTGACTCTTTCCCCGGGATAGAGCGGTTCAATGGTGGTGGGATTGGTGATGGTCAATATTTCTTCATCAGAGGCTAAAATCAGCGAAGGATTGTTTTCCTGAAACACAGTAAAAACAAACCGGTAAATTCCTGCTGGTAACTTGCCGGTTGAAGTTACCACATTCTGCAAATTGTTAATTTCATCAAAATTTAAGTTATAATCGGTTAATTCAATTTCTTCTCCGGTCTCAGGAATAACAGCCGCGCCCAAATTTAATTGATTATTGGTAAACGCATAGGTATGGTTCGCCGGTAAAGTAAATCCATTTGATGTAGCATCAACAAAACTTTTATTAGCGCTGATTATCTCAAAACCTAACTGAACTCGCTCATCAACTGAACCAAGATTACCTATCTCCAGCGTATAATAATTTGGTGCGTTTCCCAAACCGGTTGGATCCAAATCTCCAATATAGAAGATATTTGCCTGGTTGTTAAAAAGCACCAGATTGACTTCGATATTTGGAGTTTGCCCAAATAAAAGAGTGGATATAATTAATAATGGGAGGATACAGAAAGACTTAACGAGGGAATTCATAGAATACTCCTGCGTTTTGTTTATTTAATATAATAATAAAATATACGGTTTCTCAAAATATTATTTGCAAATAATTAAAATTATTGCAATAAGCCGTGACGAATTACACATATATATTGTTAAAAGTTTTTATGTCCTCTTAAGATTTCAAGAACAGCTTATCGATAATAAACGAAAAGACTAATCTATTCAGGTATGGTTAGATTATTCTTGCTGCTTACCTTATATACTTGGTTAATAAATATTTTTATCATTAGCACAAAGTTAATATAATGAAACAAATAGTCATACCAAATTAAAGATAAATTGTGAAATAATTACTTGACATTTTGAGGGGAAATATTATATTTATTGCATCATGTTTTGGAAATTTTCTACCCGTATTAATAAAGTAAATTTTATAGAAAGTGCCGGCTATGACTAAAAGGGAATTTGTAAAACTGAAAAAGGGGGATGTTATTTTAGCCATTCGGCATATGCTGGACAAAGACGGACAAATTATCG
>CAYVKM010000011.1:16643-64392 GCA_964452045.1 uncultured Calditrichaceae bacterium | reverse complement strand
TGGATGGTGGGAACAATTGAAGAAGCTGTTGAAAAAGCCAAAAAAATGGAATAAATTAGTTCGAACATAATTTAGCAGGATATCAGGATTTTTACCTTCTTTTTAAATTCGGGATTGGGATATTTTTTCTACTAAAGTTGGTGTCTCAGAAAGCGATAATAGGTTTATCATTATGGAATTGAATAAACTTAAGGTCAGTATTACAACCCCGCAAAAAAAATGGACTTTTGAAGATGTAATAAGCTGCACCGCACCGGGTGTTAAAGGGAGTTTTCAGATTTTGATAAATCATGCACCATTGATGAATAAAATTGAAGTTGGGGAAGTAAGGATAAATAGAAGTGAGGGTGAACAATCGGTTGCAACTTCTGGCGGATTTCTCGAGGTTCTGGAAAATGAAATTTCCCTGCTTCTGGAAACATGTGAGGATGCTGCAAAAATTGATGTTGATCGGGCCAAAAAAGCGGCCGAAAGAGCCCGGGAACGTTTACATCATAAATCGGAAGAAGTTGATGTATTCCGGGCAGAGGCTGCCCTGGCCAGGGCACTAAACCGGATTCGGGTTGCGGGTAAAGTATGAAGGATAACTCATTAGCCTTTGCTTTAAAAAATAAATTTTGTATATTGCCCAAAATCAAAATTGGTCTATTTATTATGGGACGTTACATTCTTTTTTGTCTTGTTTTTGTATCCCTTCTTTCCTTAATGTCCTCTCAGGTTTTCGCACAATCCGCTTCAGATACTACCGAACTTAAAGCTTCCATCCAGCACTTTTCAGAACTTGAATTTCAGGCTGCCCTAGTTAATTATGTGGAAGAGCTACTGGCCTCCTATGGCGAGGAAGCATTACCGCAGGAGAAATTCCTTATTTCGTTGATGCGACTGGTTAACAATGAGATGCGGGGAAGGATTAAGAATCAGCGCGTGGCTATTGAGAAATATTTCAACGACCTGAAGAATGAGTTGGATGAGCTGAAAGCCTTGAAGGGACGGCTGAAAACAGCGGGTATTTCCGAACTGGATTCCTACATTAATGAGTTGGAAGCCCGGATGCGGCTCACCATTAAAGCGGGTGAAGTGGATTATAAGAAGAAGAAAGTATTCGAGGATGCCCTGCAATTGCTGTATGTTGCTGAAGAAATGATTAAGATGGATCAACTGCGCGAGCCGGGTACTTTAAACAAACGCATCTCAAAATCCAAAGATATGCTGTTGAATGCTTTCGGGGAAGTGGGGAACATTGACGATGTAAAGCTCGATTTTGAGCCGACAATTTTCAATTTATTTGAAGAATGGAGTAAAACGGAATCCTATAAATATAATGCAAGATTAATAGATGTTAAGATTGCCCGTTCAAACCTGCTGAAAGCAGGCACTATCGAAACAGTGCAAAGAATGTTTAATAATCAACTGAAATATGCCTATACCGCCTTTAACTATTTTGAATACGATCTATCCGACCGATTGCTGGAAGATTTGGTGGATGCATACAGTTCGGTTGGGGTGCGGGATTTTGAGGACGTTTATTATTACTGGGCGGAGAGCAATTTTGCCTTGCAAAGATTTTTAAGGGCTCAGGAAATTTATTATCATTTACTTGAGGCCTATCCAAATACGGTCTATTTGTCCCGAACCTACGGCAGATTGATTGAAATTGCTTACAAATTGAATCAGCCCCAGGAAGCTGCAAAATATTATTCCAAATATCAGAACGTTGCTTCACCTTCAGATGCTGAATATTACGATATTCAGTTTGCTGCTGCCCTGAGTTATTATGATTTATCTGACTTTAACCGGGCGGTTGAGATCTTATTATCCTTTCCGAAAAGTAATCCTTATTATTATTTTGCCCAGTATCTGGTTGGAACAATCTATGCCGCCGGTCAGAATTACGATCTGGCCTATGAGGTTTTCGAAACCATGGCCAACTCAGAAAGCACCCCCTTTGACTTCTATTGTAAATCACTCTATAAACTTTCCCTTATTACCTACGAACGTGGTGGATATCTTACTTCAATCCAGTATGCCAGCCTAATACCGGAAACTTATGCCCGATATGACAAGGTATTAAATGTCCTGGCTTGGTCGTCTTTCATGGTGCAACAATTAAGCACTGCAGCTCCGGGGGACCGGGATTATACCCAGGCAAAATATTTTGCCCATCGCTTGTTGGAAGAGTTTTATGGTTCGGAACATCGAATGGAAGCCGAAGGATTATTGGCTTACATATATCAACTGGAAGAGAAACCGACCTTGGCGGTAAATTTGTATCAAAATGCCTATGAGTCGAAGACCAAGAAAAAAGATATTGTTAATTATCTGGAAGAAAAAGACAGCCTGAGAATTTTGTACGACCAGGCCAAAACATTTGAAGAGACAGCCTTGCGAAAAAATGATCGAAATGCCTATGTAAAGGCCTCTTCTGTGGCAAATAATCTACAGGAAACGGTGGTAGATCTCGATCTGGCGGAAATAAGTCCGATTGGTGCAGCGGTGTCCCGGGAAATCATGGAAATTCTGGATCAATTGGACCAGATGAATCAGCTGAAAGCCAGAGCGAAAGAAGAAGGCAACAATTTAGCGATAGCCAAGATTGATAGCATGATGCTACGAATGACCGCAGTTTTGGATATGTTCCCGGATAAATATCTCCAGACGGCTATAGCCTACAATTGGTTCGATGCTTATCCGGTTGCCCAGAAAGTTGCGGACTATGAAATCCAGACAACTAAGAAAAAACAAATGCGGGAAAATATATTAAATGAAATGGCGCTTATCGATTCACGAATGGTTAACCTGCAAACCGAAGTAGAACGCGCCAAATTAAAGGGAGATTATGCCACGGTTGTATCCATCGAACAGAAAATTCAGAAATTAGTGGAAATACGAAAACGTTACGATCGATTATATGCCCAGACTGCAGCGCTTTCTCCAGGCGTAGAGTACGCGGAATTCAACCAGTGGGGAGATTTTGGGGCATTTGGTATTATTGATGTCAATTTCGGGGAGCGAGACCGATTACAAAGAAAAATGGCAGATGTCTCAACCTTATACAATTCTGTAATGGATCGCCTGGCAGAGAGACGTGAGGTCGTAGAGGATAAAATGAAAAAGATCGAGGCTGAGATCCGCTTTATGACAATGAAAGCACGTTTACAGGAGCGTCAGCGCTTGCGTGCCGAACGGGAACAATCTTTCCGTGAAACTTATTTTGACCAAAGAACCAGCGAGTTTGAGGAGAGATAAATGGAGAGTAAGCGAAGATATTTCGAAAAATTTCCTCAACTGATGAAACCAGTTTTATTCTGCCTTATCGCATTATTATTAATACCGACAGCGATATTTTCGCAGCAGAGCAGTGGTCTTCAGGTTCCGGATTCGGTACTTAAAAAATTTAACATTGAAGACCTGGTAAAGATTAAAAAATTGTTGGAGCGCCAGCGCGAACGACTGATGAATGAGCAGGAACAGGAACAGCAGCGTGGTATTGAACTGAGTAAGGATTTCCTGAATCAAACCCGCTCGGAGAATGAAAATCAGGATATGATTCTTATCCGGGTAGCGGAGTACTATATCGATGAGGCATCCCGCAATTATGACGATCAGGTGGCTATCTATAATAAGGCTTATGAAGAATATGAGAAAAAACTGGACGATTTTGAAGCCGGGAAGCTTAAGACAGAACCGGTTGCCCCACAGTTTCCTCGCCGCAATTATGAGAAAGCCATTGGTCTGTACGATTTGATCCTGGCTAATTTCTCTGAATCCGAACTTGCCGATGATGCGCTCTATAACAAAGCTTACTTGTTGGATAATATGGGTGAGGAAGAGGCTTCCAAAGAAGTTTACCAGGAGTTAATCGATAAATATCCTGAGAGTGATTATATCCCGGAAGCTTATATGCATCTTGCTGAATTTTATTTCCAGCCAAAGCTGGGACAGGACCGGGAAGAAACCATTCGCAATTTGAACAAAGCCGCTCAATTGTATAAAAACGTTCTCAAATTCAAAGACTCACCCCGTTATGCTGATGCACTTTACAAACTTGGCTGGACATATTATCGATTGGCAGCTGCTGATCCGAATTACTTCAATGATGCCATTATCTATTTCACCATGGTGGTCCAGGATATTGAAAAGTTCCAGGCGTTGGATCCCGAAGGTAAATATGTAAAATCGAATATTAAACCGGAAGCTCTACAATATATTGCCGCATCATTTGTTGATACATCCTACACCAAACGTGGGGTGGAGAAAGCAGAAGGATATATCCAAAAGCTGGGTACTCCCAAATTTGGTGTGGATATTATGGGCGCTATGGGCGATCTTTATGCCCGAATTGTCGATTATGACAACAGTATTTTAGCCTATTCAACTCTGTTAAGGATGTATCCGGATTATGCCTACGCTCCCAAGATTGGCAAAAAAATTGCGGATGTTTATCTGGAAAACCAGGAACAGATCCAGGCTTATGCGGAAAGGGAAAAACTCTTCCAGAATTATAATCCCAAAACAGAGTGGTATGCCAATATCGAATTATCCGATCTAAAGGATCGGATTCTGATTCTGGACGAAGCCACCCAGTTGACCGAAGAAGCCCTCCGGACGAATATAATCTATCAACTGAACATGGCAGAAGCTATGGAACAGGCTAAGGGAGATTCCATGAGTGCTTACCAGGAATTTGCCTCCCTGGCAAAGGTCTATCTGGAAACTTACCCGACCCACGAGAACGCTTATGAAATCGACTGGTCGCTTGCTTTTGTTCTTGATACGGAATTAAAAAGATACCCCGAAGCTTTTGAAGAATATATCCGGGTGAGTAACGATTATCTTGAAGACGCCCATCGCAAGGATGCAGCAACTAATGCCATTGTGGTAGCCCAGACCCTGGTCGATGCCATGAGACAAACCCAGGATACTACCCAGATCGGTGGTATCGATCTTGCCCAGATGACAGCACAGGAATTGACTGATCAGGAAAAGATGCTGGCCGAAGCTTTCGATAATTTCATCAAGCTTTATCCGGAAGATGAACGGACACCATCCTACCTGGCCAGTGCCGGTGCACTTTATTACCAGCATCGTCAGTACGATCTGGCCCGAAAATATTATAAAACTATGGTTACAAAATTTCCCGAAGCCCAGCAAAGAAGCGTGGGTTTGTTATCGCTCATGAACAGTTATTTCTTCCTGGGGAATTATGAAGATGCGGAATTTGTGGCCAAAAAGATTGTGAATTTACCGGATTTACCGGAAGACCAGCGGGAAGTTGCCAGCAAGCGTATCGGTGAATCAATTTATAAAAATGCAGAAAAGATGGAGCAGGAAGAAAGATATGCAGAAGCAGCCAAAGAATTCTTCCGGGTCTATACCGAAGCGCGTTACTATAAAGATATAGTAGACCTGGCGCTTTTCAACAGTGCCAAAAATTATGAACAGATTGATGAATGGCTACAGGCCATTGCGGTTTACGATACCCTGGTGGCGAATTTTCCAGAATCCGAATACCGTTTGATTGCACTGGGACGTATTGCTGATGATTATAAACAAATGGAAGATTACGCCGGTGTTGGCGCTGCGTATGAAAGAATCTTTAATCTTTATCCCGAACACAAAGACGCTGAAGCAGCTTTGTATAACGCCAGTCTGTTTTATGCCAAGGCAAGTGCCTGGCGGGATGCTATCCGGGTAAACAATTCCTATATCCAGAAATATCCGGATAATCCTGATTCCAAAGACCTATTGTTTGAGAATGCCCGTTATTTCCTGAAACTGGATGATCTTGCCAGTGCGAATCAAATCTACGATGAATTTGCCCAAAGGTATCCCGATGACAGACGGACCATTGAGGCGTTTTTCAGGCGGGGTGAATATTACTATGACAACGGTCAGTTCAGTCTGGCAAAACAGGAATTCCGCAGGGCGATCAATCGAAGCGATGAATTTGCGCGTACCGGCCGAGATCCAAATCTGCTCTATGCCTCGGAATCCTATTTCAAACTGGGTGAAATAGAATATAAAGAATATAAAGATATTAAATTGACCTATCCCGAATCCAATATTCGTGCTCAACTGCAACAGAAACAGAATAAACAACGGGAAGTGGTAGATGCCTTTACTACTGTGATAAAAATGGGTTCGGCTAAAGGTTTTGAAGCCATGTATAAGGTTGCTGAATCCTATGAAGTGATGGCCGACGCGATTGCCCAACAGGAACTCTCTCCAAATCTCTCGGCAGATCAAAGGCTGGTCGAACGCGATCGGGTATTTAAAGCTTCCGTACCTGCCTACGATCGGGCAGTTGATGAATATAAGAATGTGATTAAAAATATACCAGTATTGGCCGAAAAATTAGATGTTTCTATTTTTGATACCACCGCTACCGAACCGGCCGAACAATCCTCCTACGAAGATTCAACTCTGGCGATTCAAAAGGAGACGATCGCAGACAGCACCCGTGAAATTGCTTTAAAATGGTACAATCAGGCCGAGGATAAAATATCACTCATGCTGTATAATGTTGCTGAAAGATCCTCAGAATTTATTCAGGATTATCTGCGACAAAAGAACCCAGTAACTGGTTTACGATTCCTCTCCTGGAAGAAACTCTTACTGGAGAGGGCGGTAACGCCGGCTGTTAATGTAACCTTAAATGCTCATCTTAAGAACATTACGGTTTCCCGCGAACTTGGCCTTAAGAATAAGTATGAGGAAGAATCCGAACGGAAAATTCTCCTGACCAGTGATATTATTGCGGATGAATATGCAAAACTGTTTTATTCCGCTGTTGATATATACAATACTCAGTTTCCGGTATTGCAGCAGCTTATTGAAGGTGGGGAACAGGCCACCACCCCGGATGGTTTAAACTCACTCGATTATAATGATCAGCTGATGAGTAATATTGACTATATGAATGAATTTCTTACCATCAGTCTTAACCAATATAGCAATACGCTGAAATTTGCCCGGGATAATCAAATTAATAACGATGCTGTTCTCACTACTCAGGATCGTTTATTTAACCTTTCCTATGAATCCGGTTTAACACTTTTAAATCTGGGAAAGAAGGTATCCGGTGCCAGAGAAAACTATGAGATGTTGTCAGACACAACCGGCGATCCGAAATACCAGCTTGGCATAGTCTACCTGTATGATCAACAATCGATTATGAACGATTACGCCAAGCGGGATCTGGAGAGCAGTTATCAGGTCAGCAAAGACTATGATGTTAAGAATGTGTGGACAAATTTAATTCTGGCCAAACTGGTCGAACTGGATCCGGCCCAGTATCTGGGAGATATTCCCCGGGAAATTCTTACAGTAAAGTCGGACGATACCTGGCGAGCCTCAGATAAGTTTGACCTGGACTGGACTCACGATGGATTTGATGATTCAGCCTGGAAAAATGCTTCTGTTGTCAGTTTACCGGTCGGAATGAGGTTTTTCGGCTTCGATACACTGGAGACTACACCTCAGTCCATCTGGCTATATACGGCAAAGGTAACCGTGGACAGTTTAACCGGCCAGGCTACTCTGGTAATGAGCCCGGCTGCGACGGACACCACACTTAAAGCTGCAGCTGATACCCTGGCGCGACCTCGCTCTTTGGATCTGGAAGAAAAAGATATTATGGAAGGTGAAGCCGCTTTCACCGAGCTGCCACCTCCTCCAGATACCACGGCATCTCTTGCTATAGCCCCAACTGAGCCCGATACACTGACCGCCTATTTCCGGAAAGCTTTCTCTCTGGAAGACCGGGCGATAAATGGTTGGGCTTTACTCACCGGTGACGATCAATATCATTTCTATTTGAATGGGGAATATATCAAAGGTGATAACGCCGGGATTTTTGAAAATGTCGATCGAGTTTCTTTTATTGAGATCAGCGATTTCTTAAGGGTTGGTAATAATGAGATAGCAATAGACGTCACAGATTTTGATGGTGCGCCCAGGAATGGATTAAGATTTTATATGCATTTGGAGTTATTGCCGGGGGAAATTACTGCTGCGGCCGAACGAATACGGCGTAAAGCTGCCGAAAGTGTTGATGAGACACGTTTAGTCAAAATAGATGTTTTAAATAAAAACAGAATTCCAAGATAAGTCTGGGTAAGTGTCATGAATAAAATTATATATGTATTTTTAACTTGCATTTTATTGGTTCAATTCGGATTTTCACAGGAGCAAAGCAATCAACCAACTCCAAGGGTTATCGATCTTACACAATTAGGAAAAACTTATACCATTTCAGCTCGCATGGAATTACCTCAGGTAAGAATGTTTGATCGCAGAATTACGCCAAATTTTAAACAGGTTACAGCAGAAAAATCGTTTTCCAGCGAATTATCACCTCAATCCGAACAAATACAATATGAACCAATTACCAGCGGACAAGTGAAGCAAATAGATAACATAGAAACCTTATTAAGAAAAAAGAGATTTTGAAATTAAAAAATAATAAGTTCCATAAAATCCAAATTTAAGGAGGGGTTATAGTATGGGTTCCGCAATCTCTTTCTGGAAGCATTTTTTTGAACAATTCGGTACAGGTTCATCCGGTTATATTTTTATGTGGGTGATCCTGATCATGTTCATCATCGCATTGGCAATCGCCATTGAGAGGATTTATTACGTCATGGTCCGTTCAAATGTGAATGCAGACAAATTTATGATGGAAATCAGGAAACTGGTGACCAGCGGGAACATTAAACGGGCAATAAGCCTGGCCGAACAGGGAAAACAAAAAGCATTGCCGTATGTTGTTCTGGCCGGATTGAAAAAAGTGGCGGAAAGTGAAACGCTCGATTTTCGGTCTATCCAAAACGCGGTTGATGAAGGAACACTGGAAATCATCCCGCAGTTACAAAAAAGGACAAATTATCTGTCAATGCTTGCCAACGTAGCCACATTAACCGGACTGATGGGGACAATTTATGGTCTGATCATTGCATTCGAAGCAGTTGGTGGTGCTGAAATCCCGGAAGCTGACAAGCCAAAAGTACTTGCTCAGGGTATTTCAGTAGCAATGAACACCACTATATTCGGATTAGCCGTGGCTGTACCGACACTAATTGTGTATAATGTTTTGCAAAACAAAACCACCCAGATAATTGATGAAATGGATGAACATCTGGTAAAATTGATCAATCTTATCACAGGTAATCGTTAATTCGATATTAGATGAAGGGTTTTAAAAATGGCATATAAACCGTCTTTACGTCGAACCCAAAAACTCGAACCGATGAGTTTGGATATCCGGCCTGTGATGAACCTGATGGTTGTTCTTATTCCTCTGCTATTAGCCGGTTCGGTGTGGACCAAACTGGCTATTAAACAATTGAATCTTCCGCCGAAAAGTGCGGGCGGCGGGGCCGCTGAAATGGATAAACCCGTGGAAATTGAGAAACGCCTCGGGTTAAATGTTATTGTTTCCAGGCAGGGATTTTATATTGGATCGGGAAGTGGATTTTTATTAGGCGATGAGACTAAAAAAGAAGAAGGGGCGCCTCCCAGTATTCCACTTACTCCACAGGGAGTTCTTGACTATCAGGCTTTACAAAACAGGTTAATTGAAATAAAACAGAAAGTGGCTGAAACAGATTTTAGTGACAAAAATGCGATAATGCTCACAGCGGAAGCAGACATTCCTTATAAATTTATTATCAAAACGATGGACAATGTCACTTTTTATGTTGATAATGATGGAAATATTCAGGAACTTTTTCCACAAATCATTATCGGACAGGTAGTTCTTTAAATAGAGAAGGGGAAAAACGATGGCATATGTTCCATCAAGAAGAAAAAAACATTTAAGTTTTGAAAAGGATGAGTTGAACCTCAATTCCATGATGGATATGATGACAATTATTTTACTATTCCTTTTGAAAACTTTTTCAACAACAGGTCAGATCACCACACCATCAGAAGATCTGAAATTACCCTATTCAGCAAGCGATGAAACTCCCAAGAAAGAGTTGAGCGTATCCGTTACCCGATCTAACATTATGGTGGGTAATGATATTATTATGGAATTAAAAAATATTAATCAGAGTGAGAACTTGATTACGCCGCTTTATAATCGCTTATCACAAATTGCCGAAGAAGCCAGGAAGGATGAAGTTCGTTATGGAAAACCTTTCAGTCACGAGGTAATCGTTCAGGCAGATGAAAATACACCTTTTCAGGTACTGGTGAAGATCTTATATACCTGCGGTCAATCGGAATATAACAAGCTTAGGTTACTAACTTATCAGGAAAAATAAATTATTGGGAAGAGGATAAAATATTATGACTGGACCAAATAATAGTAATCCGGGCACCGTCCCACAGGGAAGAGGTACACCTCAGGGGTTCAGGTTAGTTGGCTTTCCGAAAGAATTTGAAAGAAGCTTTTGGGATATATTTGACAAACGATACTATACAATATTGCTTATCACCTGGGTTGTGCTTTATGGTTTTACAATTTTTATGAGCACCCGGGACTGGAAAATTTCAGATGAAGCCAGAGAAAAAATAAAACAGTCCTACCTGCAAAATCTGTACACAGAAATCGTTACAACTCCTGAAACCACTACTGGTGAAGGTGAGGGCGAGGGCCGGATTTCAACCGAAGAGGAAGCTGGTGGCGGGGGTGAGGAAGAATTAAGTGAACAAACTCAACGGTTGGTAAGTGAATCCTCCTCTGAACGGGTGAAACGGAGAGCTGCAGGAGTAGGTGCCAGGCAGGCGAAAAGAAGGCAGATGGAGCAGGAAGCCGCGGGATATGGAGTTCTGGCAGCTCTGACTGCTTCAGGTGGCGGTGGCTCCGGTTCTCTGGCATATACTGATATTCTGGGTGAAGCAGGTGGTGTTGGATCGGGTCTTGCCAATGCAGGAGAATTAGTCTCCGGTACAGCTGCACTACAGGCAGCGACGGGCCGGGGTCAGAGAACCAGGATTGCCAAAGGTGGTGGCTTTGGTGGTGAAGTGGGTGAAACCGGTATTGATGAATTGATCAGTGGCACAGGTGTCTCTGGCGGTTCGAGTGTTACCCGGAGGGGTTCGATTAAACTAGCCCAGGATACTAAAGTTACCGGACAGGCTGCTTCGTCTACTCAGCGGGATCCTGAGGTTATCGATGCAGTGATAAACCAGAACAAATCATCCGTGGAATATTGCTATCAGTCCCAGTTGAAGGTGGATCCCAATCTGCGTGGGGAAGTGATGCTCAGCTTTGATATTTTACCGAATGGGCGTGTTGGTGGGGTCAAAATAATGAATTCCACCCTGAATAACCCGAAGGTTGAGCAATGTATAACCCGGTCGGTTCGCCGGTGGGCTTTTCCCAGATTATCCGGAAACGAGGGTATAGTAACAATTAAGACGAAATTTATATTTGGTTGATACTTTTATTACTAATTAATTTTTGAAGAGACCGCGATTGATTGTTTCGCGGTCTTTTTTTATGTCAATTTTTCTAACTTGTTTATCTGGGAATGTTATCCTAAATTTTTCGTCTGATTTATCAAGATAAATTAGAAAGGATTTTTAATTTGCGATTGAAAAGAACACATACTTGTGGTGAACTCAATGATTCATTTGCGGGAAAAGAAGTCACCTTAACCGGATGGGTTGACAGCTGGAGAGATCACGGCGGGCTATTTTTTATCGACATTCGCGACCGTTATGGCAAAACTCAGGTAGTATTTTCCTCTGAAAATTCTCAACAATTATATGAGAAGGCTAAAAAATTAAGGTCGGAGTATGTAATTGCACTGCATGGACTGGTCAGGAAGAGACCACAGGAAGCCAAAAATCCGGATATGCAGACCGGCGACATTGAAATCCTTTGTGTTGACTTCGAAATTTTAAACCAAAGTAAAACGCTACCTTTTGAATTAAAGGACTATGCTGAAAAATCAGAAGAATTAAGATTGAAATACCGTTATCTCGATTTAAGAAGATCTTATCTGCAACGGAATTTGTTAATGCGTCATCAACTCGCACAGATAACCCGTCGTTTTTTTACCGGGCAAAATTTTGTGGAAATTGAAACACCAGTATTAACCAAGAGTACGCCTGAGGGCGCTCGTGACTTTCTGGTGCCATCCAGAATGCATCCGGGTAAATTTTATGCTTTACCTCAATCTCCCCAGCAGTACAAGCAAATTCTAATGATTGCCGGATTTGATCGCTATTTTCAGATTGTTCGATGTTACCGGGATGAAGATTTACGGAAAGATCGCCAGCCTGAATTCACCCAGGTAGATATCGAGATGTCATTTGTAGATGAGGATGACATCATGAATCTGATGGAATCGTACATGAAAGTTGTATTCAAAGAACTCTTGCAAGTTGAAATTCGGACACCCATTCCACGGTTAACCTTTGAGGAGGCCATGAAATGGTATGGATCAGATAAACCGGATTTAAGATATGAGTTGAAAATTATTGACATCACCTCAATTTTTCGTCAGTCCGAATTTAACATTTTCCGGTCCGTGTCCGAGAAAAACGGATTTATAGGGGCTTTGATTGTTCCTGAGGGGGCATCTTATAGCCGGAAGCAAGTGGATGCTTTAAATGATTACATAAAAACCGTAGGAGGTCTTGGTGTCGCTCATCTTAAATTACAAAATGGCATCTGGCAGGGAGGTGTTTCAAAAAATTTAAGTGAATTGGAATTAAAAAATCTGTTTGAAAAATGTGAGGCAAAAAAAGATGCCCTTATTTTAATTATTGCAGACGCTAATATAGAAAAATCCCAGCAACTATTAGGTTTTTTGAGGCAGAAATTAGCCGAGGATTTGCAGTTGATCGATACCTCAAAAATCGTCCTATCCTGGACAGTCGATTTTCCTCTCCTTGAATTTGATTTAGGCGAAAATCGGTATTTTGCCAGACATCACCCATTTACGTCACCTAAAATGGAGGACTTACCCTTACTGGATGAACAGCCGGAGAAAGTTCATGCCCGGGCTTATGATCTTGTCCTCAATGGGAATGAAATTGCTGGTGGAAGTATCCGTATTCATAACCGGGATGTACAGGAAAAAATGTTTAAGGCACTAAATATTTCGAAAGATGAGGCGGTTCAAAAATTTGGATTCCTCTTGGAAGCTCTTGAATTTGGTGCCCCTCCCCATGGTGGCATTGCCTTCGGATTCGACCGGATGAGTATGTTGTTAGCAGGTGCTGAATCCCTTCGTGATGTGATTGCATTTCCCAAAACAACCAGTGCCTTAGCACTTATGGAAAATGCACCATCTCCCATATCCGAGACACAACTTAAGGAATTAGGAATAAAACTTGCACCAAAGAATTAAAGTTTTGATTAAATTTTTTAGGTTAAAATATTATTAAATCTTTTGATTCCCCTGTCGAGTATATGATATTATTATGAAACTATTAACAACACTGTGTTTTAAGAAATGTTATTTTTATATTGATTTATTCTTATCATTGATTCAAATTAGGTAACCATGGAAAAAATGGAATTGTCCATGTAAAAATTTTTCTCACTTGAATATTCGTCGTCAGAATAAATTAATACAGCAGTTAAAAATTTTTTGAAATGCCCAATTAAGCTAATATAAAGCTTGACAAAAATTGAGAAATTTAGTATTATTAAACAATTATCTATAACGATAGGAGGCATTTATGTTGAAAATTAAAAAAGTGATGAGTTTTGTTGTCGTTGGAGTTTTTTCCCTCTCCCTGCTCTTCGCCACTGGTTGCTCACGCCATCCCAATCAGGAACAAATCCGGGTGCTTGAAGAAGCCAGAAGCGCTTGTCTCGCGGCCGAGCAGAAATTGAATGATACTCAGAAACAAAGAGCCGATCTGGAGAGACAGTTACAAAATAAGAAGGCTGAACTTGATAATGCGATGAAAGAAAAAGAGATGGTTCAGCAAGGCGTTGCTAATTGGAAAAGTGAAGAATAATAAGGCGAGGAGGAAAAAATGAAGAGAACATATTTACTCAGCATAATTTTAGTGGTAGTATCGATCCTGGCCTTAAATCTTTTTGCCCAGGAATATTCTTATGATTATGAAAAGATGACCATGGACGAGTATAAAACCGAACTCGCCAAATGGCAAAAATGTGAGGCCGATAATAAGGCAATGATTGCTGATGAAGAAGCTCAGATTGCCACATTAAATGATGAAATAGCCTCAACCGATCAGCAGATCATGGATACCTGGAATGAAATTTATGCTTTGATGGGAACCGACAAAGCCGGGTATGAAAGCTATCTGTCTCAACTCCAGGCACTGCAAAATGAACTCACTGGATTTGTAGCACTTTCTCCGGAAGATATTTATACCCGTAGAGGAGAACTGGATGGTTTTAAACAACGTTTACAGGATTTAAAGAACGACAAACGTAGTTTAACCACGGAATCGAAAAATTATATTTCGAAAATCGAGAATTTGATTGCTCAGGCGGAAGAGAAAGCAAAACCAGCCGCAGCAGGTATGTATGAAGTGAAAAGAGGAGATTATCTCTGGAAGATTTCCAAGATGCCCGATATCTATGGCGATCCTTATGCTTGGATTCGTATTTATACCTATAACCGGGATCTGATCAATAATCCGGATTTAATCTATCCCAAACAGGTTTTCAAGATTCCGAGAATGGCTGGTCCGAATGAATATTGGGTAGTGCGGGGAGACTTTTTATCCAAAATCTCCGGGTATGCTAATATATATGGAAATCCGTTCCAGTGGCAAAAACTTTATGAAGCGAATAAAAACAATATCACGGATCCTAATTTAATCTATCCGCACATGGTCTTAAAAGTCCCTAGATAATAATTATCTTAAAATATTAGATTGATAAGGGCTCTTGGCATTGCCGAGAGCCTTTTTATTTGTTCTATTCTTCAAATTTTACTATCTTTCAGGATTGAAAATGTTTAACTGATGAACTTACAAATGAGGAAATCGTAAAATCGGAACCATGCAACTGAAAGAGAGTATTCTGGAAGAAACTTTTACTGTTGAAAAGATTGAACCATTGGTTCTTTACGGCGTCGGGGATGAGCATCTTAAGCTGATAGAACAATATTTTAATGTCAAGCTAATTGCCCGCGGTAATAAGATTAAAATCGTGGGGGATGAAAAAGATGTTAAAATGGTTGAGGATGTCTTCAGCGAATTAACTTTTATTGCCAATCGGAATAAATCCCTTAATCCGAAAGATGTGGAAACGGTAATTCATGTTTTTAAAGCTAATAGCCTGGAACCCCAATTAAAAGAAACAACTGAGTCACCGCACCGAACTCAAGACCTGGAAGAAGTTATCCTGTTCACCCGGAAGGGATTTATTAAAGCCAGGACAAATGGGCAAAAAGAAATTTTGGATGCGGTAAAAAAGAATGATATTGTTGTCATTGTCGGTCCGGCAGGAACAGGGAAAACATATTTATCGGTAGCACTGGCTGTCAATAGTCTTAAGAATAAGGAAGTAGATCGAATTGTACTGGCACGTCCGGCGGTGGAAGCCGGCGAGAGTCTGGGATTTTTGCCCGGGGATTTTAAAGAAAAGATTGATCCTTATCTAAGACCGCTATACGATGCATTGGAAGAAATGCTTCCCCGGGAGTTATTACGAAAATATATGGAACAACGAATTATTGAAGTTATACCACTGGCGTATATGCGTGGACGAACATTAAATAATGCTTTTGTGATTCTGGATGAAGCCCAGAATTCCACTTCGATGCAGATGAAAATGTGTTTAACCCGTCTTGGTGTAAACTCCCGGGCCATTATTAATGGTGATATTACCCAGGTGGATTTACCAAAATCTACCCTTTCCGGGCTGATTGAGATTCGGGGTATACTCACCGGAATCGAAGGGATTGAGTTTATCTATCTTAACAAATCGGATGTAGTGAGGCACCGGTTGGTGCGAGATATTATCCAAGCTTATGATAACCGAAATAATAATCAGTAGGAGTATATAAATGAAAACCATACGTGAAGCCGTTATCACAGCTGCGGTGCGAACACCTATAGGATCGTATAATGGGGAATTAGCCTCCCTCACAGCACCTCAATTGGGTAGCATGGTGATAAAAGAAGTCTTGTCAAGATCGAATTTAAAACCGGGTCAAATCGACGAAGTAATTATGGGAAATGTCCTCTCGGCAGGTGAGGGCCAGGCACCGGCCAGACAGGCCGCCATTTTTGCCGGTTTGCCAACCTCGGTGGGTTGTATGACCATTAACAAAGTCTGTGGATCCGGTCTGAAGGCGGTGATGCTGGCTGCCCAGTCAATTGCATTAGCTGATGCGGATATCATCGTTGCAGGCGGAATGGAAAGTATGTCAAATGTTCCTTATTATTTAATGAATGCCAGATTTGGATACCGAATGGGCAACGGGGCGATTATTGACGGCATGGTTCATGATGGTTTATGGGATGTATACAATAATTTTCATATGGGAAATGCTGCGGAATTGTGTGCTAAAGAATGCAATGTTCCCCGGGAAGCACAGGATGAATTTTCGGTATTGAGTTATAAGCGGGCGCTTGAGGCACAGGAAAAAGGATGGTTTAAAAAAGAAATTTTGCCAGTCCAAATCAAAACAAAAAAAACCGAAATGACCATCGACCAAGATGAAGAACCGGGAAAAGTTAAATTTGACAAAATATCCTCCCTGCGCCCGGCATTTCAGAAGGATGGTACGGTAACTGCGGCAAATGCTTCTAAAATAAATGATGGTGCTTCGGCTGTGGTTGTTATGGCAAAAGATACCGCCGAAAAACTTGGGATAAAACCCATGGCAAAAATAATCGACTATTCAACTGCATCTAAAGACCCGGAATGGTTTACTACAGCTCCGGCTGATGCCATATCAAAATTATTGAAAAAAACAAATCTGAAAAAAGATGAAATCGATTTATTTGAAATTAACGAAGCATTTGCCGTGGTAAGTCTGGCTGTAAATCAGATACTGGGTTTGGATGTGGCAAAGGTCAATGTTGCCGGGGGAGCTGTTGCCCTGGGACATCCGATTGGAGCAAGCGGGGCTCGAATTTTAACCACCCTTCTCTATAATTTAGATAGAACAAATGGAAAAACAGGTATCGCCTCGCTCTGTATTGGTGGTGGTGAGGCAGTTGCCATGTTGGTGGAAAGAGTTTTATAACCGGTAATTCCCATGGAAATTAGAAATATTGCGGTCATTGGAAGCGGTACAATGGGAAACGGAATTGCCCATGTTTTTGCTTTGAATGGATATGACGTTCTGCTGATGGATATCCGGGAAGAATACTGTGAAAAGGCGCTGAAAACGATTACCAGAAACCTAGATCGCCAGGTAGAGAAGAATATTATTTCTGAAAAAAAAGCTAAAGGGACACTTGATCGGATCGAAACCTCGATCTCTCTGGAGGATTGTAAAATAGCTGATATTGTAATTGAAGCAGTAACGGAAGATTTTAAAATAAAGCAAGACATTTTTGCGACCCTGGACAAGATTTGTAAAGAGCATACAATTTTTGGATCAAATACATCCTCACTTTCAATCACACAATTGGCTGCTTCAACCACACGGCCGGAAAAGTTTATTGGTATGCACTTTATGAATCCCGTACCTGTGATGAAACTTATTGAAGTAATCCGAGGTTTAGCTACTGATGATAATACTTGTGCAACCATTGTCCACTTAACAAAAAAGCTTCAGAAAGTGCCGGTGGAAGTAACTGATTATCCCGGCTTTGTTTCAAACCGTATTTTAATGCCCATGATCAATGAAGCCGTTTTTGCCCTTATGGAAGGGGTTGCCGATAAAGGAGCAATAGATACTGTCATGAAACTGGGGATGGCTCATCCCATGGGACCGCTTGAATTGGCTGATTTCATCGGGCTGGATGTTTGTCTGGCAATAATGGAAGTTTTGTTTAAAGGATTCCGGGATTCCAAGTATCGTCCCTGTCCTTTATTGACCAAGATGGTTTCGGCCGGTTATTTGGGAAGAAAAACAGGCAAGGGTTTTTATGATTACCCTGACAAATAAATTTTAAATGATCATTAACTTGATTTAAGGCACGTAAAAAAAAGGCTGGGATATTAACATGTTTGCGGGTATTGTTGAAACTGATCACAAGGATAGAGATCAAATGTTGTCTCGCAGGCAAGCACGACGATTTGCACTTCAGGTTCTCTTTAGTTACGAGTTTCTGCATGAAGATATTCACGAGATTACTTCAAGAATCTCGGATATGCTTTCCCATGAGGTCGATCAATTTAGTATGGAAATAATCCAGAAAACTCATGATCATCTGGAGGAATTGGACAAGCATATCTTAAACAGTCTGAAAGACCGGGATATCAATCGCGTACCGGTTTTGGACAAAGTATTGGTCCGGCAGGCTGTTTGCGAATTGCTTTATTTTCCTGATATTCCCATTGAAGTAACCATAAACGAAGCGGTTGATTTAAGCAAAGAATTTATTAGCCTGAAGAGCAGTCGTTTTACGAACGGAATTCTTGATGCAATATTTAAGAAGCTCGAACAGGATCACAAAATAAAGAAAAGTATTTTGGCCCGCATTCCAGCCCATAATCTTGAGAGTAAGGACGCCGTTAACGGAATTAAAAAGTGAAAATTGCGATTATTTCGGATATCCATTCAAATTTAGCAGCCCTCAAAACAGCTCTTGATTATATTAAAGATGCAAAAGTTGATAAGATCGTTTGCCTGGGTGATATAGTCGGTTATGGACCCCGGCCTAATGAGTGCGTGGAATTAATTCAAAAGAACTGCCAGGTTAGCCTGATGGGAAATCATGACCATGCGGTACTCGGCTTAACCGATACCTATTATTTTAACCAGTATGCGCGTGAAGCAGTCAATTGGACCAGGCGAACGCTCACTTTACATAATCGGGCCTATCTCGAAAATCTAACCTTTTCCCACCACGAAAATGAATTTCTCTATGTCCACAGCACCCCTTTACATCCGGAGGAATGGCATTATATTTTGTCCGATTATGAGGCGAAACATTATCTGGATGAGTTAAAGCAAAGAGTTTGTTTTGTTGGCCATTCCCATATTCCTCTGGTTTTTTCCACGGAAGAGGCTTCTTTCTATAAGGAAAATGTCGAGCTAAATTATCAAAAAGAAAAATACATTGTTAATGTTGGCAGTATTGGGCAACCAAGAGATGGAGATCCCCGTCTTTGTTTTGTGATCTTTGATACCCTTTCCGGTTTGTTGCAATTTGTCCGGTTGGAATACCCGATTGAAGAAACCTATAATGAAATTTTAGAAAATCAGCTCCCACCCTTCCTTGCCATGCGGCTTCGTGCTGGCCATTGATTTCCACGATTATATATCCATTTGCTTAACTTTGTTTGAATTGTTATTTTTTGACTTGATAAAGAACTTTTCAATGGGTGTTAAGTTATAGTGATGCAGGAATATGGTTTTGATCAATTAGAGGATTTAAGATGATAAATACAATTATAACAAAAATTTTTGGGACAAAGAATGAACGGGAGGTAAAAAAACTTTGGCCCATTGTCAATGAAATAAATCAACATTCGGAAGCGTTAAAGGACTTAAGTGACGAACAATTAGCCCATAAAACAGAAGAGTTTAAAGAAAGGTTAAGCGCCGGTGAGACTCTGGATGATATTCTGCCGGAAGTTTATGCGGTGGTTAAGGACGCCTGCCGAAGATTGTTGGGTAAAAAATGGTTTGTTACCGGACAGGAAATTACCTGGGATATGGTTCCTTTCGACGTTCAGCTCATCGGAGGTTATGTACTCCATCAGGGTAAAATTGCAGAGATGGCCACCGGTGAAGGAAAAACCTTGGTTGCAACACTTCCGATTTATCTCAATGCCCTGGAAGGTAAGGGTGCTCATCTGGTAACCGTAAATGATTATCTTGCCCAAAGGGATGCGGAATGGATGGGTGAGGTTTATAAATTTCTTGGCCTGACGGTGGGTGTTATTCTGAATGAGATGGACAGTAAACAACGCCGGGAAGCCTATAATTGTGATATTACCTATGGAACAAATAATGAGTTCGGCTTCGATTATTTAAGAGACAATATGTCGGTTTCTCCGGAAGACATCGTGCAGGTGAAAGGTCATCATTATGCGATAGTGGATGAGGTGGATAATATCCTGGTAGATGAAGCGCGAACGCCGCTTATTATTTCCGGCCCCCTCGATGTTTCAACCCACACTTATGATGAAGTAAGAGGTTTGGTTGAAAAATTAGTCCGTGAACAAACCCGTTATGTCAATTCCCTGATTGCCGAAGGCGAACGATTACTGGAAGAGGAGGATTATGAGCGTGCAGCAGTCAAACTGCTTATCGCCCAGCATGGTGCTCCGAAAAATAAGCGATTGCAAAAACTCTATCAACAACAAGGTATCCGGAAATTAGTATTCGATATGGAAAGTAGTTTCATGCGGGATAAAAAATTGCATGAAATTACCGAGCAACTATACTATGCCATTGATGAAAAGGGCCATGTCATCGATCTAACAGATAAAGGTCGCACTTTTCTTTCTCCAAAAAATCCGGAAGAGTTTGTATTGCCCGATATGGCCGAGGAATTTTCTGCGATTGAAGGTGACGATTCTCTCTCATCAATGGAAAAGATAGAGAAAAAAAATAAGATCCAATCCGAATATATCGTCAAAAATGAAAAGATACATAATATCTCTCAGCTGTTGAAGGCTTATTCCCTTTTCGAAAAAGATGTGGATTATGTAGTTACTGATGGAAAAGTAATGATCGTAGATGAATTTACCGGTAGAATTATGCATGGCCGGAGATATAGTGACGGACTTCATCAGGCGCTTGAGGCAAAGGAAAATGTTAAAATAGAACGGGAAACCCAGACACTGGCAACCATCACTTTGCAAAATTATTTCCGGATGTACGATAAATTGGCCGGAATGACTGGAACCGCCGAAACCGAAGCAGCAGAATTCTGGGATATTTATAAGCTTGATGTGGTGGTAATCCCCACCAACAAACCGATTCGCAGGCTGGACTATAATGATGTTATTTATCGAACCAAACGTGAAAAATATAATGCGGTAATTGATGAAATTGAGCGTTTGTACAAAGCTGGGCGACCGGCCTTGGTCGGGACAATCACCGTCGAAGTTTCGGAAACGCTGAGCCGGATGCTGAAACGAAGAGGTATCCCGCATAATGTCCTGAATGCTAAATTTCATAAACAAGAAGCCGAAATTGTGGCAAAAGCCGGACAAAAGGGTGCGGTAACCATTGCCACTAACATGGCCGGCCGGGGCACTGATATAAAGTTAGGCAGGGGAGTGGTCCAATGCGAAGGAGCGTGCTTTCTAAATGATGGTGATGGCAGGGAAGTGCCGGATAATATTGATTTGAACGAATGCAAACTGGATGTTCCCTGCGGTCTTCATATCATTGGAACGGAACGCCACGAATCCCGCCGGATAGATCGCCAGCTGAGGGGCCGATCCGGACGTCAGGGAGATCCGGGGGCGAGTAAATTTTTCCTCTGCCTGGAAGACGACCTGATGCGCTTGTTCGGTTCCGACCGAATGATCCGAATCATGGACCGGCTGGGGGCACAGGAGGGCGAGAAGATTACCCATCGTATGGTAACCAATGCTATTGAGAAAGCCCAAAAGCGCGTGGAAATGCAGAATTTTAGTATCCGCAAGCACCTCCTGGAATATGATGACGTAATGAACAAACAGCGTGAAGTCATCTATGAACGTCGTCGAAAAGCACTCTTGCAGGAAAACATTCGGGAGGAAATTAATGATGTCATAGAGGAGTTCCTCGATGCCCAATTCGAAAAGTTTATTGGAGATAAACAGCATGTTGAGGATTGGGATATGGAAGGATTAACCGAATCGTTAATGCGGACACTTCTGGTAGATTTAAATTCCCTGGGTGATAAAATTTATGGGATGCAGGAAAACGAGGTTCGGGAATATATTAAAGAAGAATCTAAAAAGGTATATTCCTATAAAGAGCAAAAGTTAGGTGAAAAATTCCTGCGGGATTTCGAAAAATATATTGTCTTACGGGTGGTGGATGAAAACTGGAAAGATCATCTGCACGAGATGGATATGCTGAAAGAGGGAATTGGTTTGCGGGCGTATGGGCAGAAAGATCCCCTGATCGAATACAAACAGGAAGCATATCACATGTTCGTCGGTCTCATCGATAATATCAACCAAAAGATCTTGGAGATGCTCTGGCGGACTCAGTTAGTGGAAGCACCCCGGGAACATAAATATGCTCCACCCCGGATGATGCTTGTCCATAGTGATGCGACAAACATGGGTTATCAGGCCGGGGGTACACCTGCTGATGGACAAGGAGAGATGTCGGATATCCAGAAAGCAGGACAGCAGCGCAGCCAGAGGGTCCAACCGATTAAGCGGGATTTACCCAAAGTGGGTCGCAATGATCCCTGTCCCTGCGGCAGTGGATTAAAATATAAGAAATGCCATGGAAAGGGCCAGTAGTTAAGCCGAATCTAAGATTAGAATCCCGGTGTATTTTCTAAACACCGGGATTTTTTATATGGATTCATTTTTTTCGTTTTGGTACTGTGAACAACGTCTTATATTAGTTTCAAATGATCAAAGATATGCCTCAATCTTTATTAAAATTCTGTTCTAAATATTTCACCGGGATTCTCTCTCTTATCTTATTAGGAATTTTATGGTCTGAATTACCCGCCCAAACGTTGCCTGAAAAACCCGGGGAGTGGGTAACGGATTATGCCGGTATTTTAAGTAAACGGCAAGAGCAAACATTAAACAATATCCTCCGGGCTTACGAAGATACCACTTCAAATCAGATAGTAGTCGCTATTTTTCAAAATGCCAGAGGATACCCAGTGGAGGAATATTCCATCCGTCTGGCAGAAAAATGGAAAGTGGGTCAGAAGGGAAAAGATAACGGAATTCTCCTGGCAGTTTTTCTGGATGAGCGTAAAATAAGGGTCGAAGTCGGATACGGTCTGGAGGATAAAGTACCCGACGCGACAGCCATTCAAATTACTCAAAATGTTATCAGACCATACTTCCGTCAAGAAAAGTATTATGAGGGTATACATCAGGGTGTCATTGCTCTGATGGGTGCCGCATCCGGAAAATTCAAAGGGACACCCCGTCGCAGAAGTAAGGATGGTAAAAATCCCTTTCCATTTTTATTTATGTTCTTTCTGGTGATATTTCTGCTTTCTTTGTTTCGTAAGCGGCGAACCACAGTTGGCTCACGAGGTTGGCGAAGCACCGGTCCTTTCTTTTTCGGCGGCACCGGTGGCGGAAGCTCCTGGGGAGGTTTTAGCGGTGGTGGTGGCGGTGGTGGTTTCAGTGCTGGTGGGGGCAGTTTTGGTGGTGGCGGTGCTACCGGCAGCTGGTAACTTGTTTTATTTTGCGAATAATTCCACGGTCAAAGTGTATTATATCAAAAGTTTGAGAGAATGAGCGAAAACAGGGCAACCAATCCAAATACCTTCTTCAGCAAGGAAGAAAAATCCGGGATTGTAGAGGCGATTCAGGAAGCGGAAAATGCTACCTCCGGGGAGATCCGGTTACACCTGGAAGAAAAAGTGAACAAAGATATATACGAACGTGCAAAGGAAATATTTATTAAAATAGGGATGGGAAAAACCGTTCAGAAAAATGGAGTTCTGATCTACCTGGTCACCCGGGACCGAAAGTTTGCTATCATTGGTGATAAGGGAATTAATGAAGTGGTCCCAGAAAATTTTTGGGAAGATATTGTTTCGGAAACCGCGAGACAATTCAGGGAAGGACAATTTTATGAAGGTGTCTGCCAGGCCATTCAGCAAATCGGCGAAAAATTAAAGCAGTATTTTCCGCATCAAAAAGATGATGTAAATGAGCTTCCGGATACTATTTCCACGGGCGATCCGAAAGAGGAGTGAAAGATTTAGAAAGTCTGACGATAAAGTTTGATGAAAAGGAGAATGACGAATGAGCGTGAGTACAAATGACCGCGGTCAATGGAGTTCAAGGATCGGTTTCGTTTTAGCAGCGGCAGGATCCGCGGTGGGACTGGGAAACATTTGGAAATTTCCTTTTGTAACGGGGATGTACGGTGGTGCTGCCTTTGTACTTTTCTACCTGATTTCTATTGTATTAATCGGTTTACCAGTAATGTTGATCGAGTTTTCCATTGGTCGGCGAACCCAACTTAATCCGGTTGGTGCTTTCCGAAAACTGGCGCCGAAGGGTCCTTATTTTCTGATTGGCGCAATGGGTGTAACGGTTGGCTTCATTATATTATCCTATTATAGTGTGGTCGCTGGTTGGACAATTTCATATATGTTTAAAGCTATGGTGGGAGGTTTTAAGGGGTTCAGTTCTCCTGAGGTCGCTGGAAAAGCATTTGCTGCCTTTAGTAGCAATCCTGTGTGGCCGGTTTTATCACACGGGGTCTTTATGGTACTGTGTATAATAGTAGTCAGCGGTGGTGTAAAAGGAGGTATTGAACGTGGAAACCGTATCCTCATGCCCACACTTTTCATTATCATTCTGCTACTCATCGTTCGTGGGGTCACACTCCAAGGTTCCCAGGAAGGCCTAAAATTCCTTTTCAAACCCGATTTCAGCAAACTGACAACTGATGCAATGCTGGTAGCAATGGGTCATGCATTCTTCACGCTATCACTCGGTATGGGAGCGATGTTGACATACGGCTCATACCTGTCCAGGGATGAGGATCTCATTAAGAGTGCACTCTGGATTGCATTCGCCGATACAGCGGTGGCTTTATTAGCAGGTGTAGCTATTTTTTCCGCAGTATTCGCAATGGGATTCGAGCCGGATGCCGGACCGGGGTTGGTCTTCCATGTCCTGCCGGCTATCTTCGCCGTGATGCCGGGCGGATTCCTGGTCGGCATTTTCTTCTTCCTGTTGCTTTTAATCGCAGCCCTGACATCTGGCATTTCACTGCTTGAGGTGGTGACGGCATATTTCATTGACCAGCGGGGCTGGACAAGACATAGGGCAACCGCTGTATTTGGATTTGCTATATTCCTGTTGGGGGTTCCATCCGCCCTGTCCTTTGGAGTACTGGGGAATATCAAAATTTTCGGTATGATTCTGTTTGATTTCTTTGATTACTTATCTTTTAAATACATGATGCCATTAGGTGGTTTGTTCATGGTGCTTTTTACAATCTTTCGCTGGAAACCGAAAAATTTCCTGGAGGAGTTACGTAAAGGTGGACCGGCACTGCAAATCAGTCCCCGGGTAGTAACCGTCCTGTTATTGATCTCAGCACTGTTTGTCGGTATAACATTTGTGGCGGGCATTTTGGGAAAGGGGTAACCGACCCGTAAGCTTCAAACTATTGAACTAAAAAATTTATATTCTTAATTCTTCTGATTGGGAAGGGACAGATAAGTAAATTAAATATCAAACAGGATTACCGTAAGGAATCTTTTTTTCATGCCAGGTTTTGCAGGAATAAAATTGATTTAAGGAAAAATTAAATCTACCGTTCTAGCTAAAAGCTAGAGCTATTTGCCTGAAGTTATTGTATCTCCTGCCAGTATGTCTTTCTTAACCGACCCCACTCCATTTTGAACCAGGGTGTATAGCTTTCCGGATTTTCGGCCAATTCCCGGTCTAAAGTTTCTATTGGGATAAACTTCCATTCAGCTATTTCATTTCGGTTTACATCGACCGGGCCGTTGGATTTCCCGACAAAAACTGAACAGAGCTCATTTTCGGATCCAACTTCATCAAATGCAGCCTGATATTGAAATTTATAAAGGAATTTTAGGCTGGTTTTTATCCCTAACTCCTCTTTAAGTCGCCGATTGGCTGATGATTCAATTTTTTCTCCTTTACGCGGATGGCTGCAACAGCTGTTTGACCAAAACAGTGGCCATAATAATTTTTGATCGCTGCGCTGTTGTATCAACAACTCATTCTTGTCATTAAAAATAAAAATGGAGAATGCCCGGTGCAGGATTCCATTTCCCATATGACACGTGGTTTTATCCTCCCAGCCGATTTCTTCATCCTTATTATTTACCAGAATAAGCATTTCATCATCAAAAGATACCTGTTTATCCATCTTAATAAATCTCCTGGATATAGTCTGTTATGAACTACCCAATTTGAGTAAGTACTGTGTGATATCCCGCTTTCCGTATGGCCATGGATATTTTATTGGCATTCTCCGGACAAAGCGCAATTGCTGCTCCGCCACCCCCAGCACCGGTTAGTTTTGCTCCCAGCGCACCATTCTTCCGGGCAATAGCAATAATCTCTTCCAGCTCCGGACTGGAAACCTGAATTGCGTTCAGCAGACCCTGGTTTTGGTTCATATATTCGCCTAATTTTACCAGATCGTATTTTTCAATGGCCTTGGTGGACTTTAGAACCAGACTATCAATTTCCTTAAAAATATTGTCATACAGTGCTTGATTCTGATTCCGGCCATTTTTTACCAGGGCTACCATTTTTGCGGTAAGACTTTCTACACCGGTTAATCCGATCACTATCGGAATCGATTCCGGAACCTTTATGGTATTCATGAAAGGTGGTGTAGCTTTTTTAAACAAAGTGAATTTCCCGTAAGTAGCCAGAGTATTATCAATTCCTGAAGCGGTTCCATGGGCGATGACTTCGGATTCATAGGCCAGGCTGGAAACTTCTTCATTTGTTATTTTTATTTTGAAATATTGGGCCAATGCCCGGATAATGGCAACTGCCAGGGCGGCTGAACCCCCTAATCCTGCTGCCCGGGGAATATGGGGGAATATTTCTATCTGCATATCCTTGTCATTTAAACCGAGACGATTCAGAATCAGATCGAGCGATTTATAGACAGAATATTTATGATCGGCACCTTTCTGCAGCTTTTCTTCGACTCCCCATCTTGGGATTAACAGATGGACGCCTTCCTCTGCCGGGTGTATCTTTGCCTGAATGGCAAGGGGAATGGGTCCGGCAATGGCGTGACTTTCGTAGACCACTGCATGTTCTCCCAGCAAAATCACTTTGCCATGGGCAGTAGCCATATTGGGCAGATATTCGATAACTTCTTCTTCAAGCTCTTCCGCTTTTTCACTCTTACGCAATGTTTCAACAATCTGTTGAGCTTTCCAGACTTTTATTTCTCCATCATTAATGAGCTTTTCGACCACGGTCTCAAATATATCGATGGTGGCACCTGCTGCAGCTGCCACAGTTCGGGCGTGGAGGGTCATATGGCCGCGCTGGATTCCTTCGGTAACCAGGGCCCTCAGTGCAGCCAGATTCTGGGCCAGTCCTGCAGCGCCCATTACCTCGGCAAGTTCCTGGGCCGTTTCGATCCCCATCATCTGACGTAAAATTTTTACACTCAGATTTGATTCCACCGGGCCGCCGACAATTCCAACCTTAATCGGAATTTCGATCATTCCCACCAGATCGCCATCATCGTTTCGTTGATAATGGGTAAGGGAGGTATAACTTCCTCCCCGCGCTGCATAGGCGTGCGCGGCCGCTTCGATTGCGCGCCAGTCATTTCCTGTGGCAATAGCAATTGGATCAATTCCATTCATAATACCTTTATTATGTGTTGCCGCCCGATAGGGATCGATTGTGGCAAATTCATTCGCCAGAATAATACCATCCCGCACTTTCTCCCCGGAATAACCGTTGCCTTTCAAAAGATTTACCGGTATGGTGAATTTGGCCCGGACAACTGACCTGTCGGTTAAATTTGACAGAATTCTCAAAAAGACTTTGCCACTGGTGAGTTTTTCCAGAAGTGAAGCCACACCCTCGCACATGCTGTTTACCAGATTAGCACCCATGGCATCCCGAGTATCTACCAGCAAATGCACAATTACCATATCATTATTTTGTGTGTGGCGGGTGAGGATTCGTACTTCCACATCGCGAACACCTCCGCCCCGGGCCAGCATTCTTGGGTGCAGACTGTTTGCCAGATTCATGATTCCTTCTTTATTCTGGAGAATAATGTTTTTGGCTTTTGATGGATTTTCCACATCGACAATTTGGATTTGTCCGATTAGTATTGGGGCTGTGCTGTCGCTAAAAAATCCGCCTGCTTCCCTCACCAGTTTTGCTGAATAACTTACAGCGGCCACAATCGATGGTTCTTCAACCACCATTGGAACTACATACTCTTTTTTATTTACCATCATATTTAGTCCGAGGCCAATTGGTAAACTAAATACCCCGATAACATTTTCAATCATTTTGTCTGCTTCCTCTGGGGAGAGCATATTGGTGCTGCTCAATAAAAACTTATAATTCTCATCTGTCAAAATATCCCGGTCTCGTAGTATCTTCAGTCTATCGGCGATAGATAATTGATAAAATTTAGAAATTCTTGACTTTTCCAATGAAAATCTCCTTATATCTCAGAAATTCTTTTAACCTCTGCTCCCGAATATTCCAGGTTCAAATTTAGTATTTTAAAATCTGAATGCAAAAGCGCATCTTTTAAGTTTTGTTCACATGCTGGCGAATCCGTAAGTGCAATCCCGATGTCACCACCACCCGCCCCGGAAGATTTGTATACGCCACCGATGAGTTGTACTATTTTGGCGATTCTCTTATGTACGTTTGAAACAATTTCGGTTCCGCTGCTTTCACCTAATCGCATCAAAGTATAAAAATATTGATCACATATTTCAAGAAAATTATTGGTTTCGTCATTTTGTAAAGCGCTACACCCTCTTTCGGAGAACTCTGATAAATTTTCCATGATTGCCCAGTATTCTTTTGGTTGGCCTTCTTTGAACTGCATTACTTTTGTAACGAATTCCCGGGTGGAAGTGGATGTCCCGCTCCAGATTGGTATGATTTTTAAATTGGCTGGAATATCTGTTTTAGTAACTCTGGGAGTTTCGTCCTCCGAGTTTTTGGATCTCTGGAACTCCAGGATACCACCGAAACAACTTGCTGCTACGTCAATCCCGCTGCCTTTCTTCCCCTGGGAGAAATAATGGGCTTTTAATGATCGGGAGTAAATTCCATGGGAATCAAGTGGCGCCGAATAAAAATTCTCTAGCCCATTTATCAAAGCTACCGTTAAGGCAGCACTGGATCCCATGCCCAATTTCTGTCTGGTGCCAGCTAAATAAAAATCATCAGTATTCAACTCAAGCTGACATGGTCCCGAACGAATTTCCTCTTTGACATTCTCCAGGAAATATTCCATCGTTTTTGTGAAAAAGACAAGCTGCTTACGGATTGCTTCCGAGATCTCTTCCGGAAATTGGATTTTTCCTGAAGGACTGATTTCAAATTTTATATCACTGATTTTTAAGGTAGGTGATTTACAAATATATTCATCACTCTTTGATATATTTACTCTGGCAAAACGGTCCACTGCAGCCACCAGGGCTTTCGCACCTTCCAGTACGGCATATTCACCCAATAGAATAAGTTTACCCGGGGCACTGGATAAAATATGATTCACAGTAATGTCTCTCCCACCAATGCTGTTCCCGGTCCCAGAGCGGTCTTAATTATTTTTTTTACGCCCCTGATATTTGCCAGCACTTTTTGAATTTTATCGACATTTTCGGGCAAACATATTGCCTTTACCTGCGGGCCGGCATCTATGGTAAAATAAACCGGGATTCCCGATCTTCGTAAATCGGTTATTGCTTGCATACAATCCAATGTAATACTGTTCCAGTAAATAAGGCCTGGCCGTGCACTCATAGCCAGGGCATGCATTTTCAAACAACTGTATTCTGAAATTTCTCCCAGGGATTTAAAATCCCGCAGTTTAATTGCCTGGTGCATATCAGTCAGGTCCTTTACGGAGGTAGACAGCCATTGCTGATAATAAGGTGATGTCTCAGCTGAATGCTGCATGCCTTCGGTGGAGCCAGTTTTTTTCTCTGCGGTGGAGGTTATGGCAATCAATACCCGGATATCCCAATAATTCTCCGGTGCAATCTGATGGGCGACTGAGTCTGATCCATCATCCCGCGTTCCCAAATTCATCTCTACGAAACCGCCAAAAATAGACCTGGCCGCTGAACCGGAACCTAAACGGGCAAGCCCAGAGAGTTGAGTTTCCGATTTTTGTATTCCCGCAGCAGTGGTTCCTGCCAAGGCCAGACTGGCAAAGGCCGAGGCTGAGGAAGCTAATCCGGCACCGGTGGGGAAATTGTTTTCACTGACAACCCGGGCAGGTGCATTGGTTCCGGCTTCCTTGCGAATCAAATCCAGAAAGCGGCTTACCCGTTTTCGCTGGTAATCAGGTGCAGTGGAATTATTTAAGATCAGAACATCTTTCTTTAGATCTTTTTTGAACTCCACACTTGTCACAGTATATATCTCTTTTAATGTTACGGAAATTGAACCGACTGCAGGTAAATTAAGATGTTCGTCCCGCTTACCCCAGTATTTAACAAGGGCAATGTTGGAATGAGCTTTTGCAGTTGCTTTCATCATCATTAATCTGGTATTTAATTTTTTTTCAAATATATTTTCAGAGTTTTTAAAGCTTCAATGACCAGATCATGCATTTTGGGTCTGAAGTTATCCATCTGGTTATTTTCCGGATCGGGATGGGTACGGTTACAGAGAAATGTAACCACCAGATTTTTTCCCGGATCCGCCCAGATCGACGGCCCGGTGTAGGCAAGATGTCCGAAACTGGCCGGAGAAAAATAACGACCGGAGGTGCTTTTTCGGGAAGGCATGTCCCATCCCATCGCCCGGTCCGATATCCGAGGATTTACTTTTTTGATTGCTGAATCAGCGGTCCGATATTTTAGTATTCTGGTTTTGTTAAATATCCCTTTATGTAAAAACATCTGGGCAATGGTTGAAGCATCCGGTGCACTTCCAAATAACCCGGCGTGACCGGCAACGCCCCCCATGATGTAGCAGTTTGTATCGTTAACTTCCCCTTGAATGATTCGGTTTCGGAATTTGTCAAAACCGGTTGGTGGAATTTTTTTTGACTGAGTGCCAGAATTTTCAGAATTTTTTCCACGGGCAAATTGAGATGGAATAAAGGACAGATTGTATAATCCCATCGGTTGAAAAATTTTATCCCGGCAGAAAGTGTCAAAGGATAGTCCACTCACCCGTTCAACGATATCGCCCAGCAAAATAAACCCCCGGTCGCTGTAGATGGATTCTTCACCCATTTTATATTCAAGCTCGGTTTGAAAAATTTGGATCAGGATTTTGTCCTTATCATGGCAACTATCGTAAAACGGTTTCCAGGCTGGTAATCCGGCTTGATGCGCCAATAAATCCCTGATGGTTGCCAGACCAAGTGGTCTCTTATTCAATGCATGGTAAAAGGAAGACAACTTATCTTCTATGCTTATAAGATCATTTTCGGCAAGCAGGAGAATAGCGGGAACGGTTGCCAGAACCTTAGTCAAAGAGGCCAGATCGTATTGGGTATCGACCTGTACTTTTGGCGACTGATGATCGTAATCAAAATGTCCATACGCTTTGTTATAGATCGTCCTACCATCTTTAAGAATAAACAGCACTCCACCGGGGAATGCTTTCTGCGTAATTGATTGCTGGATAAAACTATCCAGTTCAGGTAAATCAGTTATCTCTGTATCTCCGATCGAAACAGAGTAAGATTTCTGTGGAATTAAAATATGTTTCAATTTCGGACCCAGCAAAACAGGTAAGCTTCCCTTTACTGTGATGAAAGAACATAAGGCATTAAAGGCGGCTACTTGGGAACTATCCACATATGAATAAAACAGGAAAACTGCTGCGCAATCCTTTAACCGATTTATCTTCTTAGTAATGAACGGATTTCCAAAAACATTAAGGATCACAGGTTTCTTCTGTTGAAAGAGATTTTTTATGGTTTGGTTAATCAGCATCGAGTCGAAACTGGAAACATGTCCGGCGAAAGTTCTGCCATAAAGAGAGATAATAAAAATATCCGAATTAAAATCAGAATTATTTTTAGACACACCATCGAATTGGTTAACCCGAGTCTGCACCTCATCAAAAAATTGACTCAATTTTTTCCGGAGTAGATTAAGCGGTTCATCAATTGGCTTAAAATCAGTAAAAATAATATGGGCACATTTTTTGATCTTGGTTAAATCCAGCGGGAATTCATTGGTTTTATGAATACAGGTAACTGAAGCATCTGCCAGTTTATGGCTGATGGCCAGATGCGCTGGCGTTTCGAGAATTTTGTAAATTCGGGCATGATGTGCTGGGTCCGGCTGCATCCGGTGGATCCATTTTTTTAGGTCAAAGATACGTTCCACGCTATCCTGGGCAGATGATTTTAATTTTTCATCCTTTTCTATGAGTTCACTAAGCAGAGTATGGAAAAGAGGTAATTGCTCCGGCATTAAGAAAACATCCAATCCCGCATTTAATCCAAATGCTGTTTGTTCCATAACTGAGTAGTGAGCGCTTACCGCCTTCATATTGATGGCATCGCTGAAAATGAGCCCTAAGTATGAGAGTTCTGTTCTTAATTCCTGCTTTAAGATATCGGGGTCCAGGGTTACCGGCAATTTCCTACCTTTCAATTGGATGTGGGCACTCATTATTCCCTTAACGTCAGAATTCACTGCTACTTCAAATGGACGGATATCGCTTTGTATTAGCTCTTCCAGGCTGAGGTTAATTTTTGGTAATTCAAGATGGGAATCCCGTATGGTCCGACCGTGTCCCGGGAAATGTTTTGCCACACAGGCCAGTCCATTTTTTTGTACTGTTTCAATAAATACTTTACCTATCTCTGCAACTTTCTCAGGCTTGAAGTGGAATCCGCGGATGTTGATAATCGGATTCTTGGGTTCGACCACCAGATCCAGTATGGGGGCGAAAATTGTATTAATTCCCAAAACCTTTGCCTCCTGGGCGATTACAGTTGCTGCTTCCTGCACCAGATTCAGATCGTCCGCAGCACCCCAGGCCAGAGCATGGGGTAATACGGTACCGGATTTAAACAGACTGCCCGTTCCCCTTTCCAAATCTGCTCCGACTAATAGGGGATAAGTCGATACTTCCTGAAATTGTCTTACCCAATATTGAATGTCTGAAGGATGTCCCCCGAAAAGAATAATACCTCCGGGTTGAAATTTCTGAATCAGCCGAACTATTTTCCGGGCCCGGGCACCTTTATTATTTAAGAATTCTAAGTGAACAGCAGGCATCAGCATTTGACCGGCAAGCGCCGATGAAGTGAGATGATAGGAACGGGGTAGTTTCATTTAATTCAGGATCTCAAATTGTATATTAGAAAATAATATAACAAATAATCGGGTTAAATTCTTTAAATGGTTACAAAAGTTAAATATTCTTTTGGTTTCTACATTATCCTTTTCAAAAAATCATTTTGAATAGCAAACTCAAAAACTTAAATTTGGCAGCTTATCCCGAAAGGGTAAATCTTTTTGAAAGGAGGATTTAATTAAATGACGGAAGAAGTCAAAAATGAAACCCCGGACGTGGTAGAAGAAAAGCCGAAGAGTGAATCGAAAAAGAAAGAAGCAAAGGACGATCATGACGGCGCCATAAAGCCCGGACAAGTATTTAAGCTGGAGGATGCTCCCGATGTGCTGGTTGATGATAGCCCGGAAGTCGATCCTAAAATGTTGAAGCTTTATGAGAAGAGCTTTGACAGAGTGCACGAGGGGGATATCATCAAAGGTACCGTGGTTGCACTGAATGAAAAGGATGTGGTGGTAGATGTTGGATTTAAATCTGAAGGGATGATCCCCAAAGACGAATTTATTGATCTGGAAAATATTAAGGTGGGGGATCAGGTTGAAGTTTTCCTGGAAAATCCGGAGGACGTTGAGGGCCAGGTTATGCTCTCCCGACGGAAAGTCTATTTTATCCGTACCTGGGAAAATTTAATTGATAAACATGAAAAAGATGAAGTTATTAAAGGCCGTATAGTCCGCCGTATTAAAGGTGGATTTGTTGTGGATCTGGGTGGGGTGGATGCCTTCCTGCCTGGTTCACAGGTGGATGTAAAACCAATCCGAGATTTCGATGCTTTTGTTGGTCAGGATCTTGATCTGAAAATTGTGAAAGTGAATGAACAACGTAAAAATATTGTTGTTTCCCGTCGGGTCATTATTGAGAAAACCCTGGAAAGCAAACGAGGCGAAATCCTTGGTACTTTGGAAAAGGGTCAGGTACGCCGGGGTATGGTTAAGAATATCACTGATTTTGGTGTGTTTATCGATCTTGGCGGTGTGGATGGCTTGCTGCATATTACCGATTTATCCTGGGGCCGGGTGAACCATCCTTCCGAGGTGGTTAAGCTCGATCAGGAAATTGATGTGATGATCCTGGATTTCGATGAAAATAAATCACGGATTTCCCTAGGACTGAAACAATTGCAACCCCATCCCTGGGAAAATGTGGAAGAAAGATTCCCGGTTGGAAGTCAGGTAAAAGGTAAAGTCGTCAGTATTACTGATTACGGTGCATTTGTTGAACTGGAAAAGGGTATTGAAGGATTAATCCATGTTTCCGAAATGAGCTGGTCTCAACACATCAAAAATCCTTCGCAATTATTAAAGGAAGGTGATTCGGTAGAAGCGGTTGTGTTGAGCATCGAAGCAGACGACCGCAAAATTTCGCTGGGTTTAAAGCAACTGACTCCAGATCCCTGGGAAAAGATTGATGAGAAATATCCGGTCAATTCAAAACACAGAGGTATTGTCCGGAATCTGACACCTTTTGGTGCCTTTGTTGAGTTAGAAGAAGGTGTAGATGGTCTGGTGCATATTTCCGATTTGAGCTGGACCAAGAAAGTCCGACACCCCAGTGAGGTAGTGAAAAAGGGGCAGGAAATTGACGTTGTGGTTCTTGATATTAATCAGGATGAACGACGAATAGCTCTCGGCCATAAACAGGTTGAAGCAAATCCGTGGGATGCGTTTGAGGATGAATATCACATGGGAACAGAGACCAAAGGCAAAATCTCCCGTCTTATTGATAAAGGTGTAATCGTTACTCTGCCATTGGGAGTAGATGCATTTGTTCCTCTGAATCATCTCAGCAAAACCAATATTAAAAGGGCTTCGGATCATTTTAAAGTCGGAGACGAATTGCCACTAAAGGTAATTGAGTTCGATAAAGAGAATAAGCGTATTGTTCTGTCGGTTAGTGAATATCTGAAAGGTAAGGAACAGACAGAAGTCGATCAATATCTGGCGGAGCACAACTTTGCTCCAACCACCATGGGAGAATTGGTAAAGGATGTACCCGAGGTTCTGGAAGGATTGCCCGCAGAGCAGGAAGATACAGGCAGACCGGCGAAAAAACCAAAATCGAAAAAGGAACAGGAAGACAAAGAGCCGGAGGCGAAAGCCGAAGTTCAGGAAGTAGTTGAGCAATCTGTTGAACCTGAAGTTGAGTCAGAGCCAGAGAAGGAAGAAGCAGTAGAGAAAGAACCGGAAGAAAAGGAACCAAAAGAAGAGAAAAAGGAAAAGAAACCGAAGGCAGAAAGCAAAGAAAAAGCGGCGACCAAAAAGACGACAGCGAAAAAAGAGACTAAAAAATCTTCTGCTAAAAAAGAATCGGCATCTGAAAAGTCAACAGGTAAAAAGAAAAGTAAAAAAACAAAGGAAGAAGATAAAGCGGACGAGAGCGAGTCCTAACTTTTTTCTTTGGATATTTATTAAGAGGCCGGAGTTATGCTCTGGCCTTTTTTGTTTGAGCCTTAAAATTTTGATAATATGTAGATCGCCTTTTCTCGCTTGATTTTAATGTGTGAAGATTTATATTTTACTTTATGAGCAAAAAAAACCCGTTCCGTGAAATTTCCGACCAGTTACAAATTGATCACCCGGATCTGGCAGATAGCTTCTATAGTTTTGAAACCCTCGATAAAAAACGTTTACAGGCTTTATATCTGCTAAGCCAACAGCTCAATCGTATCCTGGATCCGGACAAGATTTTTAAAGAATTAATCGTGAATATTGTGAAACTCTTGGAAGTGGAACGGGCGATAATTATTTTGATCGAGGGGAGTGATCTGCAAATCCGGATTTCTTACAACATTGATGAGCAATCAGAAAAGAATGCGCTGAATTTTAGCCATACTATTGTTTCCAAAGTTATCCAGGACTTTAAGCCCCTGTACAGCTCTAATGCACTGGATGATACCCGATTTTCCCAGATCCAAACAATTCATAAATTGGAAATCCTCTCCTTCATTTGTGTTCCAATCCGGGTCGGAAAAGAAATTCTGGGCACTATTTATGTCGATAATCGCCATCTGACCAAAGTCCTTAATGAGGCGGATATTGAATTTTTGCAGGCCATCGCAAATTTAGTTGCCATTGCACTTCATAATTCGATGACCTATCAAAAGATTGAAGAATTGAATCTTTCCCTGGAAGAGAAAGTCCGTCAACGAACTGAGAGTCTTCAAAAAACGGTGGAGAAACTAAGAAGCACCCAGGAGAGATTGATTCAGAGTGAAAAAATGGCCAGCCTTGGTCGAATTATTGCCGGTTTTATGCATGAATTTAATAACCCTATCAATTTTATTTATAGTAATCTTCCTCATCTCCGTGAGTACTCGGAAAAACTTATATCCGAGATAAAGATTTTGGAAAAATCCGGTACCACACAAAATGAGATTGATGCCGATCTACAATTCATTAAAAAAGATTTACTCAATTTGATTGACGGAATGCAGGAGGGTGCGGAGCGCTCACGAAAAATTGTAGAAGATCTGCGCAACTTTTCCGGGATTGGAGGCCATAATTTCCAGATGCTAAACTGGAATGAAAATTTAAAATCTACGGTAAAGTTCCTGAAGAAAGGAATAGATAATTCTGTTAAAATTACCATAAGCGCCAATGAGACTTTCTTTATTGAAGGAAATAGGGCAGAATTAAATCAAGCGCTGCTGAATCTGTTAAATAATGCTATTGGTGCCAGCGCAGATCATATTCAAATCCGTAATTCCCGGGAAGGTGATTTTTTGATATGTGAGATTGAGGATAATGGCAAGGGCATCTCCAAAGAGGATCTTTCGAAAATATATGATCCCTTCTATACCACCAAAGAAGTGGGAAAAGGAATGGGCTTGGGACTTTCAATTGTATACAGCACCATAAATCATCATAACGGGCGGGTTGAAGTATCTTCCAGGATTAATAAGGGAACAACCTTCAAGATTTTTTTACCGCCGGCAATTCATAAATAATCTTTACACTTCTCCGTTTTTATTTCCTGCATTACATTTGGATGTCTCGTCTCAATAGATAATATGAGTAGAATAATCCCTTTAATCTAATTAAATGACTACTTCCATTAAGAAATCGAAAATACTTTTTTGCGTCTTGAACATGGGATTGGGACATGCCAGCCGCTGCCTCCCGGTTATTCAGGATCTTCAACAAAATGGGGCAATTGTCACAATCGCAAGTTCTGGTCGGAGTCTTTTATATCTGAAACAGGAAATTGAGCAAGCAGACTTTTTGGAATTACCTGATTATGAATTATCCTATTCCAGCAAAGGGGTGAGTATCCTCGGGTTAATACGTCAAGTTCCGGGATTGCTCAAAAAAATAAAAACCGAGCACCAGATAGTAGGGCAAGCCATTTCAGGTAATACCATTGACCTGGTGATCAGTGATCATCGTTATGGCTGTTATGCGGAGGGAATTCCCTCATTATTCATCACGCACCAGTTGAGATTCATTGCCCCTCGGTCTCTTCGATATTTTGAGTTCATTGGTGCTGCTTTTAACCGGCATTATCATAAAAAATATAATACTGTTATTATTCCGGATTTACTTATACAGGACAGGGGAGTACTCTCCGGTAGACTCTCAAAAATAAATGGAGAGACGAAATATTTTTTTTCCGGCCCGCTGAGTAGTATTTCACGCTCAGATACCCCGGAGGAAGAAATTGATCTTCTGGTATCTATTTCGGGCCCGGAGCCACAGCGATCGATCTTTGAGGAAATAATCCGAGAGCAGATTCAGGAAATAGAGGGGGAAAAAGTGGTTCTGCTGGGTAAACCGGAGAGAAGCGAAAAAGAACACCTTGGGGGCAACCTCACGATCATTCCCCATTCATCAAGATCTGTGATGGCAGAATTTTTCAATAAATCCAAATTAATTGTAACACGTTCCGGATACAGCACGGTAATGGAGCTGGCTGAAACCGGTAAGAAAGCGTTATTTGTTCCCACCCCGGGCCAAACCGAACAACTCTATCTGGCTGAGAGATTTAAGAAAAAAGGTTGGTTCTACAGTGTCGAACAGGATAAGCTCGATTTAAAAAGAGATATCCGGTTAGCAACGGACAAATTTAGCGGATTCCCCCGGGAATTCTCTACCCACAATTCGGTTGTGAAAATCCGGGAACTCTTGCAGTCTAGTTTAACAGAGGCCGTGGGAGATAAAAATTGATTATTGATTAATGGATTAAATTTTTCGATATCGTTTATCAATAGGCATGATAATGAATTAGAATAATCTTGAATTGTACGTCGGGTAATGGTTAATTCGTGCCAAACTATATTTTTTAATCATTGGGAAATTTTTTAATTTAAACTTATAAAAGATTATTAGAATTTAATCGCTACGTTACTTTTTTTTAGGTATGGATAAATATTATCAATTTTTGCAAAGATACTGGCTCAATATTCTGCTTTGGCTTTATATCTTTTTCATTATCTTCAGTACAGTTGTTCCATTTAATTTCATCTGGTCCACTTCTTTTATTCCTGCCCGCCTTGCCAAAATTCAATGGATTCCTTTTAAAGATGGTATTAGAGGATTAGATCGTCCTGACATCGTTGCCAATATTATCTTTTTTGCACCTCTCGGGGTTTTACTTGCCTTGAAAGTTATTTTGCGTGAATATCGAAACCTGAAGATTAGAGAATGGATCCGGATTATTTTAACCGGGGCTTTAATCAGTACTGGAGTTGAAGTGCTGCAGATATTTACTTTCGATCGAACAACCTCCACCACAGATGTCATCACAAATACTGCCGGTACTTTCCTGGGAGGGGTCCTTATTTTGATCCTTTATCTTAAATTTCATCGGGAAATAAAATCATTTCTGATCAAAGTCTTTGCCGGTAAACCGGAAATGATAATCGCCGGTTTGTTTCTGATATTTATTGCCCTCAGCACCCTGGCTCCCTTTACTTTTAGAATTGCCTGGTATTCGGTTAAGGAACAAATATTGTTGGTTAAGCAAAATCCATTTATAGTCAAGAATCCGGTTGGTGAGCTCCTGACGCATATGCTGTTGTTCGGGACTTTTATTTATTTTCTTTTTTCCGGGATCGAACGTTATTTTCATGAGAGAATCAGAAAATTGGAGATTATTTCAATTGTCTGTTCTCTTTTTATTCTCCCGGTTTTATTGGAAACACTGCAGCTACTTGTTCCTGCTCGAAATCATTCTATAGCTGATATACTAATCAATCAGTTGGCGATATTACTCGTTCTGCTTTATTATTTTATTCATCTAAAAATCCATCCGATTAAATTCAACAGGGATTATTTTATTCACCGGCATGTCAGATTTTTTTATTTTCTCGGTTTTGTTTATTTCCTGTTCATTGTTCAGCGAGTTGCTTTCTCAGAATTATCAGTTTCAAGCTGGGCGATATTAAAGAGTATGATACCGCAGACAACAATCAATTCAAAAGCGCTGCGAAACTATAACCGTTTGAATTTACTGATCCTGCTTGCCAAAGAACTTTTTGCTTTCCTGCCTGCCGGTTTTATTCTATCTTTGATATGGTTAAAAAAGTACAAAAAACCCATGCGCCGCTCCTTGCTTATTTTCTTCATCCTCTTAATTCCCCTGGTTTACTACTATATTGGGACTATCCTGGAAAGATTACATTTTAATCTGCTGGATTTTGTGGCAGCCTCCTCCGGAATTACCCTGGGTTATATTGGTTGGCACATTTACAAATTTATGATTGAAAAGAATATATAATGAAATTTTTCAAGTTTTCATCTTTCCTGCTTCTCGCACTTTTGATATCCTGTGCATCCGGTCCTTCAACAACAGGGCAATCTGGAATAGACACCCCAGCTTTTTTATATTATCAACATGCTTTAACCAGCCTCGAGAAGGGAGATTACCAAAGAGCGCTTGCCCAGATGGATACTGCGATTTCCTTGAAAAAAGAATTCGCTCAGTTTCATTATGTTCGGGGGCGGATCCTGGAATTACTGGGGAGAAGATCCGAGGCCATAAAAGCTTATGAAATTTCCTTGAATTATAAATCCCATTTTCCGGAGGCCTGGCGCAATCTTGGCACCTTATATTTACAATCTGCACAGTACGAAAAAGCAGTGCAAGTTTTGAAGGAACTTACCGAAGACCTGCCGGATTCGTTGCGGTTTGAACTTTTACTTGCCCAAGCATATTTGAGGAATGATCAACCCTTGCTGGCACTGGATTATGTCCGGTCTTATGAAAAACAGGGGGGCTCATCCCCGGAGACATTTCTTATCCGTGGTCTGGCATATTTTAAGCAGGAGGACTATACCAAAGCGACAGAACAATTGGATAATTTTGTTCAAAGAAAACCACAAAATTTTGAAGGCCAAAAATATCTGGGGATTTCCTGTATCAAGAGTGGCGCTTTGGAAAAAGGAATCTCCCATTTGAATGATGCCTTAAAAATAAATCCCGATGATCCCATCATTTATCTTTATCGGGCAAGGTATTTCATGCAGAGACAAAAGTATGCCACTGCGGCGGATCAGTTGAATGCGGCATTAAACCTGGATGCCAACAATAGTGAAATTCTGTTAGAAATATCTAAATTTGCCTTGATGAAAAAGGATACGGTAAGGGCTCAAACGGCCCTGGAAATGGCGTTAAATGCGGATGATGAATGTTGGGAATGTTATAAACTTATGGGTATAATTGCCGATGATCAGGGACATCATTTTGAAGCAATGTTGTACCTGCAGAAATATTTATCCAATATCTATACCAAAGATCCGGAAGCGGAACAAAGGCTGAACAGATTACGTCAGATAAATCAGTAGTCAGCAAATAAAATTTAATTTTCAATTTAATTTATTTTCCCTGGACAAATAATCCGCTTATATTATTTTTTCAAACTCTGCTTGTAAAAGTTTAATACTTACTTGAGGGTCAAATGTCAAAAATTTTAATTCTATTCGTTTTTATGCTTTCTTTAGTCGTGGTTTATGTGATACCAGGTTATGCGGATGAGGGTGATTTTGGTAAATTGAACATAAAAATTGATGATAAACCCGAACTGTCTTATCAGGTTCGAAGGGCTCTGCTGTATCGTCAGGTGAGCATTAAATATGACTCGACCGTTCTGGTTCAGAACAAAAACTCCCGTGAAATCTATTATTATCCCCAGCTGGACTCCGGGCAACAGAATGTCCTTCGTTTGCTGGCCGGTACCTTCAAAAAGGATAAACAGGATTTTTTTGATGTTTTTATAAATTTGGGAGATTCAATTCCCGATTCTCTTACCTTCACTAATGGTATGGATGAAATCTTTATTTCTAAAAATGGTAAAATTCAATTGTTTAAATCCACTTCTCAGAATATCAATGGTTCCCTTCACATAAATTATGAAAAACAAAAGGTGGTTGCCGGACAGTTAAATTTGTCTTTTACGATCAACAATTATCTGGAAATTAATCAAACAGAACAATTTGAAATGAATGGTACTTTTGAAGTGGCGGCAGGGGATTACCGTGAATTAAGCATGGGTATAACCTCAAGTGATAAGGAAGCCAGCAGCAAGAAGAAACAGAGTCTTTATTTTGCCATAATATTATCAGTTTTCTTCATTGTAATTTTTGGTTTGCGTTGATGGAAAATAAATGGCGAAAAATAATTCTCCATGTTGATATGGATGCTTTTTTCGCCTCCGTTGAGCAGCTGCTAAATCCCGAGTGGCTGGGAAAACCGGTTATCGTCGGTGCAGATCCTCAGAGTGGTAGAGGAAGGGGAGTAGTTTCTGCTGCCTCATATGAGGCCAGAAAATATGGCGTTCACTCTGCCATGCCCATCTCCCGCGCCTACAAACTCTGTCCCGATGGTGTCTATGTGACACCACATGGTCATCTCTATCAACATTATTCCCAACAAGTATTTACCATACTTTCAAAATTTTCTCCTCTGGTAGAGCCTTTGAGTATAGATGAAGCATTCCTGGATATGACCGGTACATTACATATCTACGAAAATGTGCCGGCTATGGGAGTTACACTTAAATCCGAAATAAAGAAAATAAGTGGTTTGCCGGCATCGGTCGGCATCGCCCCTTCCAAAAGTGTTGCAAAAATTGCCTCGGATCTTCATAAACCGGATGCCCTGACCATTGTTGAACCAGATACAGTTCAGGATTTTTTAGATCCTTTACCTGTCACAAAGCTGTGGGGAATTGGTGAAAAGACTTTCGCAAGTCTTTCTAAGTTGGGAATACATACGGTTTATCAACTCCGCACTTATCCACCAGATTTGTTGAAACAGAAATTTGGGAAAATGGGTCAGCATATAATTAACATGGCCACGGGCACTGACCAACGGGAGGTGATTCCGGAAGAAGATGTCAAATCTGTGAGTAATGAAGTGACCTTTGATGAAGATCAAATGGATTTTGAGCTTATAAAGAAAACCGTATTTAGTTTATCTGAAAAGGTAGCCGGCCGTCTCCGCAGATCCGGTATCCAGGGTAAAACGGTCCATCTAAAAATTCGGTTTCACGACTTTAAGACTTACACCCGCAGTTATTCACTTCCAGGCTATATTAATCTGACTGAGGAAATTTATAAGACTTCCCTTTTTCTACTGGATGAATTTGATCCTCCGGAAATTCCGGTTCGGCTGCTCGGGGTTGGGATTTCCAATCTGATAAATGAAAGCGGCAAACAGTTGAATTTGTGGGAAATGGATATGGATAAAAAGTTAAAACTTGAAAAAGTAATGGACCAGATCCAGGATAAATTTGGAAAAAATTCGATATCCCATGCCGAAGGGTTGCGGAATAAAAAAGAGAGGAATCGTTAGGCTTCCCTCCTTACCGAGCTATCTATTTCTTACATTCAGGTCGTTTCATGTATGAATATTTGCTACATTTCCGGAGAGAGAATTCAGTCTCTGATAGTTGTCCTCTCACCAAGGGAAAACCTTAACCTGCTATTTGAACGGTGATAAAAATTTTTCTAAAATCCGCTCTACTTTTTCTCGCACTTTTTCAAATCTCCTTTGCCTATTTCCAACAGGAAGTGGAATATAATATCCAGGTAAAATTGATCACGTCATTACATCGGCTGGAAGGTTATGAAGAAATTGTCTATAAAAACAACTCACCCGATACCCTCGCATTTCTCTATTTTCATCTGTATATGAATCGGTTCAGAGAAGATCTTTCCTATGACCACGGCCGGACGAAAAATGGAGGATATATTGAGCTGGTGAGTTTCAAAGATTCGGGGAATGAAGATTTGGATTTTTCGGTGGATGAGACTGTTTTAAAAGTGAAGCTGAATAAAATGATCTTCCCCAGTGATTCCCAGAGTTTTAAGATCAGATTCAATACAGTTCTGCCCCGGGCCGAGGATCGCCTGGGCTACTATGGGGATCATTATGATGTGGGCAACTGGTATCCCGTGCCAGCCGTTTACGACCAGTATGGCTGGCATGCGGATCAGCATATTAACGGAGAGTTTTATCAGGAATGGGGTAATTTCCAGGTGGATATCACGGTGCCGGAAGGATTTGTGGTGGCTGCCACGGGCACGCTGCAAAATCCTGAGGTTCTACCGGACTCAGTGTCTGAATCGAATCGGTCCCTCAATTATCTGCCCTGGTCAGAAGATAGCACGGTTACCTACCGGTACCTGGCCCCTCGGGTTCATGATTTTGCCTGGTCTGCAGACCCGGATTTTGTCTTGAAAAAAGAACAAATAAATGATGTTACACTTCAATTTTACGTTTTAAAATTCAGAATGTCCGATTGGGAACCTCAACTTGAGAAAGCCAAAAAAGCTTTTCTCTATTTCGAAGAAGTGATTGGAAAATATCCCTATCCAACTCTGAGTATTGTGGATGGATATATCACTGCCGGTGGTATCGAGTATCCCAATCTGGTAATTATCAACGATAATATCTATGATCCGTGGGATTTAAGCGCAACCATTATCCATGAAATGGCTCATCAATGGTTCTATGGTTTGCTGGCCAATAACCAGACCCGATATGGTTGGATGGATGAAGGATTTGCAACTTATTTTGAAAACCTGGGAATGGATGAAGTATATGGTTCGAGTCAGGAATATGTGCATTCACCGACTGGTATTTGGGGAAACTGGCTGGGTTATCAGGAAGATTTTTGGCGGCGGGATTACTTGATGTATTACCGTTATTGCCGCAGTGGTAAAAGCGAACCCATCAATACCCATTTTGATTGGTTTCAAAACGATCCGTTTATCCCCTATTACCAAAAAATGAGTCTGGTAATTTCTCAATTACGACTCGTATTAGGAGACTCCTTTTTCTGGAAAGGCATCCGGTTTTATTATGATACCTGGAAATTCAGGCATCCCTATCCGGAAAATTTGTTTGCCTCTTTTGAACAGGTAAGTAGTCTGCAGTTGGACTGGTTCTTAGATGAATGGCTGAATACCACCTGGGCTTGTGATTATTCAGTCGGTGGCTTCAGTCATAAATTTATTCAGAATAATGACATTAATAAGTATCAGACGGATATCAATTTCCGAAGGAATTTGCCGATTGCCATGCCCCTGGATTTTCGGGTTCATCTTAAAAATGGATTGTTCCTGGATTACCGGATACCACTTGGTGATGGTCAGAATTTCCAGAATGTGGCAGATACTCTGATCACACCCTGGAGTTTTGACCGCAAGAGAAAAACAGTCCGTTTAAATCTTCCGAATAAAGTTCGCTATGTTGAGATTGATCCGACGCACCGGTTACTGGATATAAATCCATTCAATAATAGTTCAAGATCTTTCCCGAAAATACATTTTTATTTTATGCATCGTCAGTATCTGTTCCCCAATACTGATGGTTATACTACTACGGTTTTCCCCCACCTGTTTTATAATCAGATTGACGGTTTACAGTTAGGAATCCGCACCCGGGGTAATTTTATCTATCCTGACTATCAGCACCGGCTTACGCTTCTTATGGGAACACAATCATTTCTTCCTGAGGCAGATTTCTGGTTCGAGACCCCGCTTTATTTTCTGAAAGAGGATGTTCATGTAGTATACAACGTATATAATTCGTCCGGTCGACTTGGCGGGGGTGGCTGGCTTCAGTATAATCCAGATACAAAAACCGGCAACTTCATTGCGTTATCCGGCTGGCAATTTCGCCGCGTTTATGACACAGATTATTTTCCTTATCCTGTCACGAGGGGAAATTTGAGTTTTCTGAATTTAGTGCTTCAATATTCAAAATGGCAACGGGGATATCTTTCCCTGGGCTATGAGTTGAAAAGCACAGCCGAACTATCTGCCTTCGGCAGTGACTTTGATTATCAGTCCTGGGATTTGACCGGCACCTGGCGATTGCCGGCTATTATTTCACAAAAAATCACCTTAAACATTGGAATTGGCAGTCAGTACGGCAATGTACCTGTTCAAAAATTACACCGGCCAGGTGGGGATAAAAGCTATGCGTTTTTCAATAATCCCTACTTACGGGCAAGAGGAACCCTGCCGCCGGAGTGGTGGCGAAAGGGCCACCTGTTTCAACCAGGCGGGGGAAATTTACGATCCCTGGCTAATGATTGGTATAATTACGGAGAACATTATATTGCCGGACAGCTTACCATCACCCTGGGAAATCCGCTGAATCTGACCACCTTTTATTTCCCATATCTTTCTGATTTAAATTTATCAGTCTATACCAGCACCAGCTCCTGGAGCGATAAATGGGATGACTTTAATACTTTTCTCAGTGAAGCCGGAGTTACCCTGTCCCTGTCCCGGTTACCCTTTCTGTTCTATTTTATGGATATTGAGGTGCTTCATCTCGATTTTCCCTTATGGGTCAATGACAAAATTGACAAAAATAATTTTGATTTCAGATGGGTTCTGCGAATGGATATCAGGAGTTTTTATTGAGTACAGATCAAAATCACCCAATCAAGAATTTTCTCTGGTATCAGCTTCCGGCAATTTTTTGGTTGATTCTCATTTTTGTGCTGTCCTCCATTCCGGATTTATCCGGACCGGATTTGAAGTTTAAGCTTCAGGATAAATTTTATCACTTTATCTTCTATGCGGTTTTCGGGGTATTAATAGGTCGCGCCTTCTTTTTTCAAACCGGATTTCAACAATTAAAAAACAAATTTCTTATTTTCGGAATTGTCTTTGGTGCTTTGTATGCAATGAGTGATGAGCTGCATCAGCATTTTGTACCTGGACGCACCATGAGCCCGTGGGATGCTTTGGCCGATGTCGCCGGAGTAATTTTTGGAATATTGATTTTTGCCTGGTGGTTAAAACACAAAAAATTGCTACACCCCGATTCTGAATAAATACCTTTGGAGAGATTTTATTTTCAGCTGAAATTTCCAGATAATCATGTTACCTTTAATCTTGACTTGACAAAAAGAATAGAATGGAGAGAACATTTATGGCTGATATTACAAATGAACAGATAAAAGAGCTGCTCGCCAAAGTTCAGTATCCAGGTTTTACCAGGGATATTGTATCTTTTGGGGTTATTCATAACATCGAAATTGAGGATGATCAGGTAACCATATTATTGAAATTCACCACCAGAAATGAGGAGATCAAATCTCAAATCATTGAAGAGACTAAAAAGGTTTTGGCGGAGAAATTAAAAAATAAACAACTTATTATCCGGGAAATTGAACAAAGTGAAAAAGTGAAATCCGAGCCGCGCAGTGGGGGAGATCCCTGGGCCGGCCGGGCGCCCATTCCCGGTATAAAAAGAATCATCGCGGTGGCTTCCGGAAAGGGAGGTGTGGGAAAATCCACCGTGAGCACCAATCTGGCGATTGCGCTTTCGCAGAAAGGCTATAATATTGGTTTGATGGATAGCGATATTTATGGTCCCAGTGTTCATATCATGATGGGAGTTGATGAACGCCCGATGGTTACCCCCGAGCAGAAAATTATTCCGATTGATAAATTTGGGATTAAAATGATGTCCATGGGGTTTTTAGTGGAGAGTGATGCACCGCTCATCTGGCGTGGTCCCCTGGTAATGAAAGCTGTGGAGCAATTTCTTCATGATGTTCAATGGGATGAACTGGATGCCCTGGTCATCGACTTGCCACCAGGAACCGGTGATGCCCAGTTAACCCTGGTTCAGAAGACTCCACTTACCGGAGCGATTATTGTCACCACGCCTCAGGAAGTTGCCCTGGTGGATGCAAGGCGTGGTTTAAAGATGTTTCAAAAGGTAAATACCCCGGTTTTAGGGATTGTGGAGAATATGAGTTATTTTGTCTGCCCGCATTGCGGCGAGAAGTCATATATTTTTGGTGAAGGCGGAGGACTCCGTTCAGCGAAACAATTGGGAATACCCCTATTAGGTCAGATTCCGATTGAACCGGGTGTTACCGAATCCGGGGACAGTGGCGTGCCCATTGTCAATAAAGATCCGGAAAGTCCCTCGGCAAAAGCATTTCTGGAAGTCGCCGAAAAAATTGTGAATTCGGATATCTTTAAGTAGGTTATCGAAGAAAAATCACCAACAAAATAATCCCACAAGGCGATGTATTTTGTTGAACACCTG